>JANYFX010000329.1 GCA_025359585.1 Rhizobacter sp.
GGCACGCGGCTGCACCCGGCCACGCTGGCGATGAGCAAACAGCTGCTGCCGGTGTACGACAAGCCGATGGTCTACTACCCGTTGAGTGCACTGTTGCTCGCCGGCATGCGCGACATCCTGCTGATCAGCACTCCGCAGGACATTCCGCGTTTCGAAGCGCTGCTCGGCGACGGCGCACGCTGGGGTGTGAACATCAGCTACTGCGTGCAGCCCAGCCCCGACGGCCTGGCGCAGGCTTTCATCCTCGGCAAGAACTTCGTCGGCGGAAATCCCAGCGCGCTGGTGCTCGGCGACAACATCTTCCACGGCCACGCCTTGCAGGAACTGCTGGAAAGCGCGGCCAGCCGCAACACCGGCGCGACGGTGTTCGCCTACCACGTGCACGACCCGGAGCGTTACGGCGTGGTCGAATTCGACGACCACAAACGCGCGCTCAGCATCGAAGAAAAACCCAAAACACCGAAGAGCAACTACGCGGTGACGGGCCTGTACTTCTACGACGAGCAGGTCTGCGACATCGCCGCGGCCATCAAGCCTTCGGCGCGCGGCGAACTCGAGATCACCGACGTGAACGCCGCCTACCTGCGCCAGGGCCAGCTCAGCGTCGAGATCATGGGCCGCGGTTACGCGTGGCTCGACACCGGCACGCACGACAGCCTGCTCGAAGCCAGCCAGTTCATCGCCACGCTCGAGAAGCGGCAAGGCCTGAAAGTGGCCTGTCCCGAAGAGATCGCGTACCGCTCGGGCTGGATCGGCGCCGAGCAGCTTCAGGCCCTGGCGCAACCGATGCTGAAGAACGGCTACGGCCAGTACCTGCAAGGGCTGCTCAAGGACAAGGTTTACTGATGAAAGTCACGCCCACGGCGATCGCCGACGTGCTGATCCTGGAGCCGCGCGTGTTCGGCGACGAGCGCGGCTTTTTCATGGAGAGCTTCAACCAGAAGACCTTCGTCGAGACCACGGGCCTTGCAATTGAGTTCGTTCAGGACAACCACTCGCGCTCGGCCAGGGGCGTGTTGCGCGGCCTGCACTACCAGCTGCCACCGCACGCACAGGGCAAGCTCGTGCGCGTGACGCAAGGCGTGGTGTTCGACGTGGCCGTCGATATTCGCCGCACGAGCCCGAGTTTCGGGCAATGGGTGGGTGTGGAACTGAGCGGCATCAACCACCGCCAGCTCTGGGTTCCGCCCGGCCTGGCGCACGGCTTTCTGGTGCTCAGCGAGTCGGCCGACTTTCTCTACAAGACCACGGCCTACTACGAGCCGAAAGCCGAGCGTTCGCTGCGCTGGGACGACCCCTCGCTCGGCATCCAATGGCCCGATGTGGGCGCGCCGCCCTTGCTCGCAGCGAAGGACGCCGCCGCGCCCGGCCTCGCCGACCTGGCCGCCGGCTGAGACTCAAGGCAGGTCGAGCTGCCGCGCCAGGCGCCAATCGGCGCCCTCGTGTTTGCGGCGGACCAGCATCCACAGTTCCCTGAACGGCACGGCACCGACTTCGGCGCACTCGCAGATCATTCCCGAAAACTCGACGCTTGCCAGATAGGCCGAACCGAGTTCGTCGAAGCTGAGCAGCTTCGCGTGCAGCGTCATCACGTCGGTACGGTTGGGTGCGCTCAAGCAGTCGGGCAGCTCGTTGCACAGCTCCACCAGCATGTCGGGTGTGGTGAGGGCGCGCAGCACCTCGATCTCGCGCGCGTCCCAGGCCGCTTGCAGCTTGACGAACTGGCGTCGCAGATCGGCCAGCAGCGTGTCTCGATCGAAGCCCTCGGGGAGCGCGACCGGCGCCGAATTCGCCACCCGCTTCATGGGCACTCGCACCGCACGCGGTGCGAACGACAACAGGCCCGCGGCGAACGGCATGCGGCGCAGGCGCCACAGCAGCACGGCGCCCGCGCTGAGCAACAGCGCGACGCCCAGCATCGGCAGCGCCTCGGTCGACATCTGCGCCGGCAACGCCTGGCTCATCAGCAGCGCAGCGAGCGTCATGAAAAAGCCCAGCGACGTGGCCAGGTTCGCGAGCGAGCCGGCGTTGGCTTGCTGGTGCCAGCCCAGCGTCAGCAGCAAGCCCACGCAGACTGCCCCCGACGCGCCGGATCGGCCGGCGACATCGCGGCGCTCGATGCGACAGATTGGGTTCATCACGGCCCCGACTCCTGCCCGTTCAGCACTTGATGCCGACGTGCAGCGCGACCACACCGGCGCTCAGGTTGTGCACGTCGACATGGCCGAAGCCGGCGGTTTTCATCATCGCCTTCAGCTCGGCCTGGCCGGGGTGCATGCGGATCGACTCGGCGAGGTAGCGGTAACTGTCGCCATCGCGCGCCACCAGTTCGCCGATGCGCGGCAGCACCTTGAACGAGTACCAGTCGTAGGCCTTGGCCAGCGGCTGCGCGACCTTCGAGAATTCGAGCACCAGCAAACGTGCGCCAGGCTTGAGCACGCGGTTCATCTCGGCCAGCGCCTTGTCCTTGTGGGTCATGTTGCGCAGGCCGAAAGCGACGCTGACCAGATCGAAGGTGCCGGTGGCGAAGGGCAGCGTCTCACCGTCGCAAATCGCGGTCGGCAGCACCAGGCCTTCGTCGAGCAGGCGGTCGCGGCCCTGGCGCAGCATGGCTTCGTTGATGTCGGTGTGCACGACGGTGCCCCGCGGGCCGACCTTCTTCGCGAAGGCGCGCGCCAGGTCGCCGGTGCCGCCGGCGATGTCGAGCACGCTCTGGCCTTCGCGAAGGTTCG
>JANYFX010000353.1 GCA_025359585.1 Rhizobacter sp.
CCTCGGCACAAGCCTCGGCCGGCTATGCGCGAGGCACGCAAACGCTGCTCGGCGTGACCGACTCGGCCCGCGGCCCGTTCGGGCGGCTCTACGTGCGCATGACCTGGTACCACCCGCTCGGTGACGCCTGGTACACCACGCTGCGCGGCGAATTCGGCCAGGTCTTCACGAACAACGTGATCGGCATTCCCGACACCTTGTTGTTCCGCGCCGGCGGCGACGATTCGGTGCGCGGTTATGCCTACCGCACGCTCGGCCCGACCGTGAGCGGCGTGGTCTCGAGTGCACGCACGCTGCTCACCGCGAGCGCCGAGATCGCCCGGCCGATCTCGGCCAAATACCCGGCGATCTGGTGGGCCGCGTTCGTCGACGCCGGTAACGCGGCCGACCGCCTGAGCGAGTTGCGGCCCGCCTTGGGCTATGGCGTGGGCGTGCGCTGGCGCAGCCCCGTCGGGCCCTTGCGCGTCGATCTCGCATATGGGCAAGAGACGCAGAAAGTGCGCGTGCACTTGAGCATCGGGATCGCGTTCTGATGAGCGACGCCGAGCCCGTTTCGTTGCCACCGACGGCCACGCCGCCGCCTGCGAAAAAATCGCGCCGCCGCCTGTGGGTGCTGCTCGGTGGCGCAGCCACACTCGCCGTGCTGGTGGTGGCGCTGGCGTCGACCATCGTCTGGGCGCTGCGCAGCGAATCGGGCACGGCCTGGTTGTTGACGCTGATCCCCGGCGTGCAGGTCGATGCGCCGAAGGGCCTGCTGATCGGCGACTTCGAAGCGGCCCGTGTGCAGCTCAAACTGCCCGGCGGCGGCGACACCGTCACGCTCGCCAACGTCGGCTGGCATGGACTCGCGCTCACGCGCGGCGACGCCGGCCGCTGGTTGCACGTCGTCATCGACGAGCTGCACGCCGGCCGTGTCGATGTGGTGATGGGCCCGAGCAAAAGCAAAGAGCCGCTGCGCCAGCCCGCCGATCTGCAACTGCCGCTCGAACTCGACGTGCGCGCGCTGCGCGTCGCCGATCTGCACCTGAGCGCGCTCGGCGACAAGCCGCTCGTGGACGTGCAAGCGCGGCTGCATCTGGGCGCGAACGGCGGCGCAGAACACCGCGTCGAACAACTGAGCCTGGGTTGGGACCGGCTGCAGGCGCGCGGCACGGCGCGCGTCGCGAGCGACGCGCCGATGCAGCTCGAGGCCGCTTTGGGTCTGGCGCAAGGCGCGCTCGGCGCCCTGCCCGCCTGGAGCGCCGGCATCACGCTCACCGGCCCGCTCGCCGCCCCGGTCTTGCTGGCCACGGTGCGCACCGAAGCGGCCCCGAAACAAGCCGCGCAGTCGCTCGACGCGCACGCCACGCTGCGCCCGTTCGCGGCCTGGCCGCTGGGTGACTTGCAGGCAACGACCAGGGCGCTCGACCTGTCGGCCTTCAGCAGCGAGGCGCCGGTCACGAGCCTGAGCGGCAGCGCGGTCGCGACCAGCAGCGGGCTCGATCAACCGGCGTCGGTCAATGTCGACATGACGAACGCCGCGGCCGGCCGCTGGAACGAAAACAGGTTGCCGCTGCGCCGCCTGGCACTCGCGCTCGGCGGCCGCCCCGACAACGCCGCCGAGCTGGAGCTGCGCAGCTTCGAGGCCGAACTCGGCACGCCAACGCAGAACGCCGGGCGCGTCTCGGGCAGCGGCCGCTGGAGCCGCGAGGGCTGGAATGTCGCCGCCACGCTCAGCGCCTTGCAACCGGCGCTGCTCGATGCGCGCGCGGCGACGATGCAACTCAGCGGCCCGCTAACCGCATCCGGCAGCGGCACCGGCGTCGATCTCAAAGCCGATCTGCAAGGCCAGCTCGCCAGCCGCGGCCCGGCGCGTGCGGTACGGATCAAGCTCGACACGAGCCTGAGCGCACAACGCATCGAAGTGCGCGACGCACAGGTGCTGGCAGGTGCCGCACGCGCCACGCTGAGCGGCCTCGTCACGCACCCGACGCCCGACGCGCCATGGCAGCTGAAAGGCCAGGCCGCGCTGGTCGACTTCGACCCCGCGCTGTGGTGGCCGGGTGCCGAAGACTCGCCCTGGCGCCAGGCCGTGAACCGCCTCAACGGCAAAGGCTCGTTCGACCTCGGCGTACCTGGCAAGGCCGGCGCGATGCCGCTGGCCGCGCTGCTGGCCGGGCTGCGCGGGGAGGCCATCGCGACGATCGGCAACAGCGTGCTGGCCGGCGTTCCGCTGACGGGCGAGCTGGCCTTGCGCAGCGCAGCCGGCAACCAGGCCCTGCCCTTGTTGACACTCGACGCCGCGGGCAACAGCGTGCGCATCGAAGGCCACCTCGGCACCACCGGCAACGGCGCGAACGACCGCTGGAGCGTGGCCCTCGACGGCCCGGCGCTGAACCGCCTGGCGCCGCTGCTGAAGCTGCTTCAGCCAGGCGCCGCCGACAGCACATTGGCGGGCAGCCTGAGCGCCAGCGCGCGCCTGAACGGGCGCTGGCCGGTGATGACGAGCGAAGGCGAGCTCGAAGCGAGCGGCCTGCGTTTCGGCGCCGCGAGTGCGCAACGCGTGCAAGCGAAGTGGCAGCTCGGCACGTCGGCCGATGCGCCGGCCGCGCTGCTGGCCACGCTGACCGAAGCCGCGCTGACGCAGACAGCGCCGGCGGCAGCGAACAAGTCGTCGGGTACGCCCACCCCTGGCCCTTCGCTCGCAACGGTGCAACTGCAGCTCAAGGGCAGCGCCCGCGCGCACACGCTGGAGCTGCGCGCCGAGTCGAAAGCGCTGCCCCCGGCCTGGACCGACGCGCTGCGTGTGCCCACCGCCGCAGCGGCTGCGTCCGCGCCTTCGGGCCCGCCGCGAACCCTGGCGGTGTTGCAAGCGCAAGGCGGCATCGTCGATCAGCCCGGCAGCCCGTTCGCCGGCTGGCGCGGCAGCGTGCAGCAGATCGAGCTGCGCAGCAACGACGACGCCAGCACACCGCTGCTGCGAGCCCGCGAGGTCGCGATCGAGCTGCAATGGGCCGGCGGCCCGGCGCGCGCGACCGTGCAACCGGGCCGCGCCGAGCTGCTCGGCGGCGCGCTGCGCTGGAGCCGCATTGCCTGGCGCGCGGCCGATGGGCCGGGCGGCTTTGCGCAGATCGAAGCGCAGGCGCAGATCGAGCCGATGCGCGTGGCGCCGCTGCTGGCGCGCGCCCAACCCGACTTCGGCTGGGGAGGCGACCTGAGCGTCGGCGGCAAGATCGAGTTGCGCAGCGCGCCCGCGTTCCAGGCCGAGATCGTGCTCGAACGCAGTGGAGGCGACCTGACGGTGACCGACGAGCTCGGCACCCAGGCGCTGGGCTTGACCGACCTTCGGCTGGCGCTGACCGCGAACGAAGGCGTCTGGTCCTTCACGCAGGCGCTGGCCGGCAAGACCGTCGGCGTGGCGGCCGGCGCCATCATCGCGCGCACCTCGCCGCAAGCCACCTGGCCGCCCGCCGACACGCCGATCGAAGGGGTGCTCGAATTGCAGGTCGCCAACCTCGGCACCTGGGGCACCTGGGTGCCGCCGGGCTGGCGCATCGACGGCGCGCTGCGCACCAGCGCCAGCATCGGCGGGCGCCTGAACGCGCCGGAATACACCGGCGAAATGCGCGGCACCGGCCTGTCGGTGCGCAACTTTCTGCAAGGCGTGAACATCAGCGACGGCGACGTGCTGATCGCACTGCAAGGCAGCACCGCACGCATCGAACGTTTCACGGCCAAGGGGGGTGCGGGCACGGTGAAGCTCGAAGGCAACGCGAGCCTGGGCGAGGCGCCGAAGGCCCTGCTCAAGCTCAGCGCCGACAAGTTCCAGCTGCTCGGCCGTGTCGACCGGCGCATCGTCACCAGCGGCCAGGCGCAGTTGCAGCTCGACCGCAAGACGCTCGAACTGACGGGCACGTTCAACGTCGACGAAGGTGCGATCGACTTCACCCGCAGCGAAGCGCCCACGCTCTCGAGCGACGTGGAAGTGGTGCGCGCACGGGGCGTGGCCTCGCCGGCCGCCGCGGCGTCGGCAGCCGCCACGCCGACCGCACCGACCGCCACCGCGCCGACCAGCCGCGACGTGGCGCTCGACCTGCGCGTGAACCTGGGCGAGAAACTTCGCGTGCGCGGCCGCGGCCTCGACACGGGCCTGCGCGGCGAGTTGCGCATCACCTCGCCGAACGGCCGCCTCACGGTCAACGGCACCGTGCAGGCAGCCGACGGCACCTACGCGGCCTACGGGCAGAAGCTGGCGATCGACCGCGGGCTGATCATCTTCAATGGGCCGGTCGACAACCCGCGCCTGGACATCGAAGCGACACGGCCGAACATCGACGTGCGCGTGGGCGTGGCCGTGACCGGCAACGCCGTCGCGCCGCGGATTCGCTTGTTCTCGGAGCCCGAGCTGTCGGAGATCGACAAGCTCAGCTGGCTCGTGATGGGCCGTGCCAGCGACGGCCTGGGGCGCACCGACACCGCCTTGCTGCAGCGTGCCGCGCTGGCGCTGCTGGCCGGCGAAGGCGAGAGCGTGACCGACCAATTCGTCAAGGCCCTGGGTCTGGACGAAATCTCGCTGCGCCAGAGCGACGGCGAAGTGCGCGACACCGTGATCTCGCTCGGCAAGCAGCTTTCGCGCAACTGGTACGTGGGCTATGAGCGTGGCCTGAATGCGACGACCGGGAGCTGGCAGCTGATCTACCGCATCGCCCAGCGCTTCACGCTGCGCGCGCAATCGGGCCAGGACAATTCGCTCGACCTGATCTGGACCTGGCGCTGGCAGTAGGTGGAGCGCCTGGCTCGCAGTCGCACACGGGCGCGTGCCAGAATCCGCCGCCCATCTCGCCGTAGTTCAATGGATACGACTGCTGAGTAAAAAAGTACCTTGTAATCAAGTACTTAAACGCATTCTTCGCGCACTGTCACTGCTTCGTCAGACCAATCGCGTTTGAATGCACGCACTGTAGGTACTGTGTTTTTACGCAGCCCTTGCAAGCTGCACAGTGCGGCGCGTTGGCGAGTGCAGCTACTGGTGCGGCTGGCAGGAATCGAACCTGCGACCCTCTCCTTAGGAGGGAGATGCTCTATCCACTGAGCTACAGCCGCATCGCGCAACGATTGTAGGAGCCGTATCAGAACACCAGCTCAACAGCCTTGCGCTTCATGTCGTCGCTGGCATCGATATAGATCATGGTGGTCGATGGGTTGCAATGCCCGGCCAGTGCTGCAAGTACGCGGACGCCGACGCCCTTCGATGCCAAGTTCGTGATGAAAGTGCGGCGCCCCGAATGGCTGCTTGCGCCTTCGAGGCCCGCCCGCCTGTACAGCCAGTGGAAGTACTGGCAGAGGGTGTTGGTCGTGAAGCTGTCGCGCTTTTGCGTGCCAAACAGCGCCAGCGAAGCTCGGTCTCGGCGCTTCAGCGTCTTCACGTCAGCTGAAAGCTCCTTGCGCAGCTTCTCGCTGACGAACACGGTGCGGGCGTGGCCGCCCTTGGTCTGCTCAGCGGTTAGGCGGAACTCGGTCTTGATGGCCCCACCTGTCCGCTTGCGGGCCCGAGTCTCGTTATCCAAAAGCAGGGGCGACACGATCGTCGCCACTGGAGCCGACCGGCAGCTTGCCGGGCGCGCCATCTGCCCTCGCCGACCTGCGCCCCTGCTCAACGTCATCGGCATCCTTGTTGCCGGCCCGAAAAAATTCATCGTGGAAACCGAATAACGACTCATTGAGGTGACCTTGCCATGAACGACTCCTGCACCATCCACTCTACCGTCGAGGGCCCCTCGGTGGCGGCCACCGCGACCGCAGGCCAACTGCGTGTCGCGCTTGCCGCGATGGGGCACCGCGCCTGGAGCGTCGCCCCGCACCTGCGCGACGACGAGCCTCTGCCGCAGTTCGCGACCGGTGCTGACTTGCGCCATCACCCGGCCGCAGTCGATGCGCCGGCGCTTGATTTTCCCGTGCTGCTGAAACGGCCGATCGCAAACCCGCTGATGCGCTCGCGCAACCAGCAGATCTACGACAGCTTCGAGCAAGGCGGCTTCGCGATCGGGCTCGACTGGCGCACGCGCTGGGGCGGCTATTGGCTGGCGACGATCCAGAACCAGAACCCGTGCCAGAGTTGCTGGGCGTTCGCGACTGCGGCGCTGGTGGAGACCATGGTGCGCATAGAACACGGCTTTTGGGCCAAGCGCTCCGAGGGCGATCTTCGAGATGGCTGGGGCGGTCCGACCGGCGAGAACTGGGTGGTGCGCGACGGGCCGAAGGCTACGCCCTGCGCGCACGGCGCTGGCATCACCGGTGCGCTCGACTGGGTCGCCGCCAACGGCCTGGCCGACCCCGATTGTTACCCGTGGTCGGCAGCCGACATGACTTACGCGCCGACGGCCGACCGCAACGGCCGCACGGTGCGAGTGGGCAAATACGTCAACGTCGGCAGCGTCGACGACACGAAAAAGTGGCTCGATGCGGTCGGCCCGGTCATCGCGGCGATCGACATCTACCCCGATTTCGGCGCATACGGTGGCAGCGGTGTTTACAGCCCGACCTCGACCTCGACGAAGCCCGGCCTTCACTTCGTGCTGGTCGTCGGCTACGACGATTCCCGCAAGGCCTGGATCATTCGCAACTCGTACGGCGCAAACTGGGGCTCAAACGGCTACGGCTTGTTTGCTTACGGTGTGTGCAACATCGACACCTACGCCAAGCTCGGCCTGGTCAACACCAATCCCGACCCCTGGACCAAGCGCCGCCTGCACACGGGCAACTTTTTCGAGAGCGGCAACGGCGCCGAGCACCGCAATTTCGAAATGCTGCGCGGCACCGCACCGCGCGTGCGGCACCAATGGCGCGACATCGAACGCAACGGCTTCGCCTGGCACGACGCGGGCGAGCTGAGCAACCCGAACGACATCGCCGCAGGCACCGGCTGCGTCGGTCAGCCGGCGGCCACGGCGACCACCTACAACCGCAACTTCGAGGTCGTCTACCGCGAACTCACGGGCCGGCTGCGTCACTGGTGGATGGACCAGACCGACAACGTCTGGCGCGATGGCGGGGCGTTCGGGCCGCACGACGTGGAGGGCTACCCGGCCTTCATCCAGAGCAATTTCGGAGCGCCAGGCAATTTTGAGGTGGTGGTGCGGCGGCGCGGTGGGCAACTGGCGCACTGGTGGCGCGACGGCAGCGCACCCTTCGCCTGGCACGACGGCGGCACGATCGCCGACCGCGTGCGGATGAGCGGGCCCTCGCTGGTGCAGGCCAACGTCGGCAAGCGCGGGCACTTCTATGTGGTGTGCGTGACCGTCTGGGGCACGTTGCAGCTCTGGTGGCGCGACAACGACCTTGGCGGCCCGTGGCGAGCCGGTGAGGTGTTCGGCCGGCAGGCCGGCGAGACGCCGGTCTGCATGATCCAGGGCCAGTACGGCACCACGAACGAGTTGAGCGTCGGCAACTTCGAGCTGTGCGTCGCGGTGGGTGGGCGCGTGCAGCACTGGTGGCGCGACAATTCGGCGCTGACGAGCGAAGCGCCGCGCGCCGATGTGGCCGACCCGCGTTTTCGTGACGGGGTCTATCACGTGGTCGCGGCTGCGTCCTATCAGCCGGCGTCGTCCGGCCGCGACCGCCTCGCCGCCCAACCGGTGCGCGCTGACATCGCGAGCCTGCTGGTCGACGACAACACCAAGGTTTCGGCCGCCGCGCAAGGCGCACTCGGTAACGCGGCGCTGGCGCCGACCGCCGTTGACCGCTGGCACCTCGGCGCCGTGTTCGGCCACGATGTCAAGCATGTCTGGGGGCTGATGCAGAGCAGCTACGGCTGCAACCTCGAGCTGATCGTCGAGAAGAACGACGGCAGCTTGCATCACTGCTGGCGCGATGGCGACGGTTGGCATGAAGGCGCGGCAATCGACGCTTGAGACACTTCGAGCGGGCGACAGGCGCGGGCGGATGTGGGTAGAGATGCCAGCGAATTCCCACAGCCGATCGCGGCCTTCCAGCCTTGCCCAGTCAGCCCGCATCCCGTCTACTGTGGGTGTTCAGGCGAGCAGGAGTTGCCAATGCGAAAGTCACGAATGAAGACTGCCACGCCCGAGAGCACACAGGCCGAGCGATCAACTTTGGCACCCCAGAAATGGGAACGGCAGCGCTTCGGATGGGGCGCATCGTCGGTATTGCTCGTGATGCTCTGTGGCTGTGCGGGCGGGACCATTGGCATCGGTGGCTTCAGCGGTGGAGGAGGCGGTGGCGTTGGCGTTGGCATCAGCGCTCCGATTGGCGGCTCGGTTGGCCAGGCCCCCTACGTCGTCAGCGAAGGCGAGCAAGTCATTCAGCCTGGCATGACGAGCTCCGAAGTCATCCAACGGCTCGGCCATCCTTACTACCAGTTCGGAGTGCGACAGGACAACGCTACGGTTTGGAACTACCGAATGCGATACGGATCTTGCTTGATCTACCAAGTGAGCATCCTCCCGAACGGCATCGTCAAGGACGCCAGTACGGCCCCTGATCCGGCATGCGATGTACCTGACCGTCGACGTTGGTAGGCGAAGCTGCCGTATCCGCGGTGTGGGACCGTTTGGCGGGTGAGCTCCACTTCGCAGAGCTTCAACGATGCAGCGCGATGCGCTCCCTCGGCTTGGCGCGAGTGTCGACTCATAGTCCAGTGCGCGGTTTCCGCGGTTCAGATTGCGCCCACATTTTCGAACTCGGTACATGAATGTCGGCGGTCGCCCAGATCGGTCGGTTAACCCGTCCCGGGGCATCGAGCCACGTGAACCTGGACACGTGCCTTCGCCAGCCATCGGGCAGGGACGGCCAACTTCCGCAACTGTGATCGCCGAAGGGCTGCTGTCGAGCGCAGCGAACTGGAACTGTCGCTGCACTGCAGTCCTTGCGCACAGGCCGGGCGGGCCCAGCCTGCTGGCCATCAGCTCGACTTCGAGCGCAACGAGTCCTGCGTGGCCACGACCACATGCGCGTGGCGACCGGGCTCACGCCCGGCCACGCACCATGTCGAGCAGCCGGCCCACGATGCGCTCGCCATCGGCTCGCAGGCCGTTGTGGGCGTATTCATTGGTGATCCACGCGCGCAGCCCCCGCACGCGACGTGTGGTGTCCTCAGCCAATGACCGGTCCACATACATGTCGTCGACGTACACCGTGGCAGCGACCGGCACCTCGTTGCGTGCCAGCCGGTCGGTGTCGTACAGGCGCGGCCAGGGATGCTCGGCCAGCAGCTGGGCTACCTCACGGTGGGCGTGCAGCCCCGCGTAGTCGTCCCACATCCAGGGGAAGACATGCTCCCCGCCGAGCAGATCACCGCTCACAGCATCTTCGGGGGCCAGCCGGTGCGCCGACCAGCGTGTGGGGCAGCCATCGGCATAGCAGGACTCATGCAGCGTCGCGTAGATCGGGTTGCGCTCCCAGGCCGACGCCTGCTGGGCATCCCATAGGAAGGCCGCCGATGCGACCGGCAACTCGAGCAGGTGATGCAGCCGTTCGAAGCCGGTGCTGTCGCCGAGCCACATCCCGGTCTGGCGGAATCGGCGCGCGGTGAGGCGGTCGCCGTTGGGCAGACGAAGGTCTTCGTCGTCGAGCCGACGCAGGACGGTGCGCAGACGACCGAGGTCGCCGGGGTAGCGCGCGTGGTAGCGCTGGTTGGCTTCGCGCGTGCGCGCCCAGGTGGCCGCGTAGACCTCGTCGACCGGCCGGCCTTTCACCGGCGCCAGGCCACCAGTGATCAGCACTTCCCGCAGGGCCTCAGGGGCCAGCGACAGGTAGGTGAGCGAGGTGAAGCCGCCGAAGCTCTGGCCGAGCAGGCTCCAACGCTCGACGCCGAGCTCGGCGCGGATCAGTTCGAGGTCGCGAACGATTGAGTCCGCGCGAAAGTGAGTGAGGTACTCGGCCTTGTCAACCGGCGTTGCACCGGAGATGACAGAGCCGACCGGTGTGGAGCGCCCGGTGCCGCGCTGGTCCAGCAGCAGCACGCGAAAGTCAGCCAAGGCGCGCGCCAGCCAGCCAGAGGGCGGGCTCGTGGGGCGCGTGGCCTCGAAGCCGGGGCCACCCTGCAAGAAGACGAGGTAGGGCCGGTCGCAGCCGTCGGGCGCGGCCACCTCGCGGGTGAACACGCTGATCCGGCCGCGCTGCGGGTCGCTGTGAACCAACGGAACGACGTGCTCGCGCTCGGTCAACACGGCGCCGGGAATACGGTAGGTGGTGCTCATCACGACACGATACCTGGGGCGGCGACGGTTCCCTGGAACTTAGGCTGCGGCGCGCGGCGAGAGCGTTTGCCGCCAAGTGTCGGGCGCGTACGCGCCTGGAGCGTCAGGCAAGCGCACAACGAACTTGAGTCGGGCGAGCGGGTTCAGTGTTGAGACTTTGGCCTGGCCTCGCTGCCACGGCAGCCTTTGCTGGCGAAGGCAGTTCAAGACTGATTGCAAAAGGTCGGTTCGTGCGCGTTAGAGATCTGCGATCGTCGAATCCTGACACTCTAGCTTCGCACTGCGGTAAATGCGGTTCGGTGTTGACTCAGTTCAGCCTGGGTTCACGATAGGGCCCCCAAGATGCGCTCGTCGCCAACTTCAGGAGTGATTTGTGAAGCGCATTGCTCTCGTGACGCTCCTGGTCGCTGCAACCCTATCGGCCCGCGCCCGGACGTACTTTGGCGGTGCGCCAGTGTCGCGTGTCGGTGGATCCTGTGGGACGATAGAGGCCGAACCTGGATTTGCTTCCTCATGAACGTTCTTATCAAGCCGCTGTTCGCACTGTTGATCGTGGTGGCCGCCCCGGCCTGGGCAGACATCGGCCGGGACGAGGCCGCTGCGGCCGCGCAGCGCGTTGCCAGTGGCCGCGTGCTCTCGGTCGACAAGACCGAAGCAGATCGTCGTCCGGCGTGGCGCGTGAAGGTCCTCACTGCAAAAGGCGAGGTCAGGGTGATTCTGATCGACGCCGCGAGCGGGCGAGTCGTTGGCTGAGCCGCGAGAGCCTGGATGCGCTTGCTGCTGATCGAGGATGAGGCGCCTTTGCGACTCGGGTTGGCGCGCCAACTCGAAGCCGACGGCTATCGGGTCGACCAGGCAGCTGACGGCGAGGACGGACTCTTCCAGGCGCGCGAATATCCGGTCGATCTGGCGATCGTCGACCTGGGGCTTCCGAAACTGGGAGGTCTCAACGTCGTCAAGGCCCTGCGAGCGGACGGCCGCAGCATACCCATCCTGATTCTCACGGCGCGTGGCAGCTGGCAGGACAAGGTGGTGGGCCTCGAAGCGGGGGCGGACGATTATCTGGTCAAGCCCTTCGAATACCCCGAACTCGCAGCGCGCATCAAGGCGTTGCTGCGGCGCTCGATGAAGGCAACGTCTGACGTGCTGACGCTGGGCCTCTTCGCCATCGATTTCTCGGCGCAGAGTGCGCGTCTGGACGGCAACGCGGTCGAGTTGACCGCCTTCGAATATCGGCTGCTGGAGCACCTGGTGCGCGAGCGAGCCCGGATCGTGACCAAGCAGGAGTTGTCGGACTACCTGTACCCCCACGACGAAGACCGCGACAGCAACGTCGTGGAAGTGTTGATCGGTCGGTTGCGCCGCAAACTCGACCCGGGCGGCACGCTGTTGCCGATCGAAACCTTGCGCGGACGGGGCTACCGGTTCACCCTCGCATGAGGTGGCCCGACTCGATACGCGGGCGCCTGATGGTCGGCGCCACGGTGGTGCTGATCGCCTTCGTGGCGAGCGCGGGCTGGGCGGTTCAGCGCGCCCATGAACAGAGTGTGCGCACCGCACGGTTCGCGCAGCTGCAAGGTACGGTGTACTTGCTTCTCGCCGGTGCCGAACTCGACGAGCATGGCGCGTTGGTCCTTCCGCCATCGTTTCCCGAGCCACGTCTGTCCTTGCCCGGATCGGGCCTGTACGCGAACATCGTCAATGTCGTGCGGCGCGAAGACTGGCAGTCTCCCTCCGGCGTAGGAATCCAACCCCCCTTTCTGCGCGACGTGGCGATCGGCCAATGGCGCTCGGAGATCGTCACCTCCGGCGGCCGCGACTACCTCGCCATCGGCTACAGCGTGAACTGGACCGAACGCGCGCAGACCGCGCCCTTGGTGTTGTCCGTGCTCGAGGACAAGGCCGAGTTCGATCGGGAGGTCGGTGCGTTCCAGCGCACGTTGTGGACATGGCTGGGCGGTGCGGCGGCGCTGCTCCTCGTATCGCAGACGCTGCTGCTCGGCTGGGGCCTAGCGCCCTTGCGCCGGGTCGCCCACGAGATACGCGGCATCGAGCAAGGCGACCAGACCGAGATCGAAGGTCGGTATCCGGCGGAGATCACAGCGCTGACCAGCAACATCAACACCCTGATCAACCAGGAGCGCATGCGCCAGACACGCTACAAGGAAGCGTTGAGCTTTCTTGCGCACAGTTTGAAGACGCCGCTGGCCGTGTTGCGCACCGCGCTCGGCGAGCCGACGCGGCTGCCCGGCGTCGTGAGCGAACAAGTCACCCGCATGGACGACATCGTGCAGCACCAGCTGGCACGTGCGGCGGCCAGTGGTGCCTCGCGTTTCGTACCCTGGCTGCCCGTCGCTCCGGTCTTGAGTCGGATCCGCGATTCGTTGACCAAGGTCTATGCCGACAAGGGCCTCGAGTTCTCGTTCGACATCCCGTCCGACCTCGCCTGGCGGGTCGATGAAGGCGATGCCTTCGAGATGTTCGGAAACGTCCTGGACAACGCCGCGAAGTGGGCACGAAAGACAATCGCCGTGAGCGCGCGCCGGGACGGGAAATCGCTGCATGTCCGCGTCGATGACGATGGCCCGGGTTTCGACGACACGCGTTCGATCCTGCAACTTCACGTGCGTGGCGACGAAAAGGTTCTGGGCCACGGCGTGGGCCTGGCGGTCGTCAACGACCTGGTCTCCAGCCACGATGGCGAGCTGGTCCTGACCCGGTCCGAACTCGGCGGAGCCCGGGTGGACATCTTCCTGCGGACCGGCTGAGAAACTCGCGTTCGTTCAGCTTGCGTTCACGGGGGGTCGCGCAAGATGGCATCACCGCAACACAAGGAGCCACCATGAAGCGCACCTTTTCCCAGAGACTCATCGCCGCGGCTGTCCTGATCGGCGCCGTGCTCGGCACCGCATCGGTCGCGCATGCCCGACCCGACGTGTTCGTCTCGATCGGTCTTCCGGGTCTGCCCGGCCTGCCTGTTCTCGTGCCGCCTCCGCTGCCGCGCCCGTTCATTCGAGCCGAGCCGGTCTACGTTCAAACTCGTCCGGTGTACGAGGCACCTCCCGTGGTGGTCTACGAGCGTCCCTGGGCGCCGTCGTATCGGTACGAGACCGAGCGTGACCGGGCGTGGCAGCATCGCGAGTGGCAACGCCGTGAATGGGAACGTCGTCAGCACCAGCGGAACGGTTGGTCGCACGCTGACCGAGACCACGACGGCGTGCCCAACCGCTACGACCGCGACCGCGATGGCGACGGCGTGCCCAACCGCGATGACCGCAACCCCGACAACCCGTACCGCCGCTGAGCCAGAACAAGAAGGTCGCGCCGGAAGCGCATCGAACCACATGTTGATAGCGCCCCAGAGGGCGAGGCACGGGCTGGCCAGCGACGTCGTCTGGTCAGCAGCGCCTTGTGGTCGAGAGCCACCGCTCCTATGAGCGGTCGTGCCTTGATTTGACGAACGTGCCCGCACCTGATTCGGCCGCTTCAGACTGATTGCAGTCCCTCAGCTGCGGCCGTCCGAGGGCCGGTCTCTCCGCGACCGGTCGCTCAGGGGCAGCGATCTTAGGGAAGCCGGCCTACTTGATCGGCGAGAACGACGTCGGCGTTAAGAACGCGCTGTCCATTTTTGCGACTATCGGATCGGAAGCGTCGCTGGCGGTCCGGAACCGAACCCACTCGGGGTCGTTCACGAACTTGCCCCATTCGCTTCGCTCTATGCGGGTCAATTTTCGGTCGGCGCCAACACCGCATGGTTCAGACACGCGCTGTCAGCCGCCCTGATGCTTCAGGAAAAGTACGTCGAATGCAGGCACCCATGTCTTGCCGCCGTCCAGGGACATCACGCCGGTTTCGCGCACGCCACCTCTCTCGGGCTTCCAGGTGATCTGGTGCGGGATGTCTCTGCTCTTGGTGTGCGAGGTTCCTTCGAGCGTCAGCACACCATCCTTGAATGTGCCGGTAAGAAACATGTACGCGCCGAAGTTGGTCAGCCAAGTCTGTTGCCAACGCTTGGTGATGGAATCGAAGCTGAGAAAGCTGTCTCCGATGAGCCCGTCCGTTTGCACGTAAAGCTCATGCAGCGCGCAGCCTCCGAGGATCGAGTCGACGTGTGCGCGCGCCTGCGATGGGCCTAGAGCGCCTTCCGGCTCGAAGGTGTCCCAATCGCCGATCCAGAAGTCGAGTTGGTGGCGCTCCGGCTCGGTACAGCCCGGCGCCGGGCGGCTGGCGGTCGGCGCAGGCGCGTCTTCGGCCTGGGCCGGCGTTAGATTGATCAGAGCGCCCAACAGCGCTGCAAGGCAAGCGAGAGTCTTCGGCATGACGATCCTCCTGAACCCGCTTCGCGATCCGTCCCCGTCTTCAGGCGCGCCAAGCCGACGGATGGTGGCATCGCCGCCGCGGTTCGTCCAGTGGGAAGCGGCGGCCTGGAGACGCCGGTAAGGACCAGGTGCGCCGTGCCGAGCGAACGGAGCAGCACGTCGAGGCCGCTCCCGGCGAACGCGCTGAGACGGTGCTTGGTCAGACGATTTCATCCGGCTCCGGGGCGATGGCCGGATGGAACCCCAGGCCCGGCGCTCCTGCGCTGAGATCCGCATGCAGCCTCGTGAGCCGCTTGTTTCGTGGTGACATGCCAGCGCGACCCGGGCGGAGCGCGACTCGGACGTACATCACCGGCACACCGGCAGTGCGTGCGCCAGCGACAGCGCGCACCACGGCCTCGAGCATCTCCGGCGGCGCCGACGCCACGATCATCGACTGGACGTCCATCACAAGCAGCGCACTACCCAGCCCCGCGTTCAAGACCGCTCCTCCGAGCGCGAAGCGGCAATAGTTGGCCCGATCTCCCGGGTTGAACGCCGACTTCCAAACGGAGGCACGATCGTGCCGACGCGCTCGCGGTACGCCTCGTACTCTCTTCCCCATTGCCGCAGGAGCGCGCGCTCCTCGAAAAAGACACCGATCCAGACATAGAGGGTCGAGCCGGCTGCGAACAGCAGATGATCCAGCGTCATCAATGGCGTGACCCAAACGCCGATCAAAATCCCGGTCATGATCGGGTGGCGATCGAAGCGGTACATCCAACGCTCTCGGAATGGAGTTTCGGTGAGCGGGCGTCCGCGCAGGGCCTGATAGACCTGCTGCAAACCGAAAAGCTCGAAGTGATTGATCGCGAAGCTCGCGGCGAACAGGTACGCCCAGCCGGCCAAGGCCACGCCGAGCACGCACCACCCAAGAATCGGCGCCTCGATCGACCAGACGACGTTCGGCATGGGTCGCCACAATGCCAGCATCGGGGCCAGGACGAGCCCGGTGGCCAATACGTAGGTCGAGCGCTCGGCGGCGGCAGGGATGAGGCGCGTCCACCGCGCCTTGAAACTCGCGCGGGCCATCACGCTGTGCTGCAGCGCGAACGCGACAAGCAGGAGCGCGTCGAGCATCAACCCGGCACCGAAGCTAGAGTCTCCCAGCGGCACGCCTGTGAATGGAAGGACACCGAGCATCGTCAGGATCACCGCGAGCAACGCGCCCACCCCGATGGCGTAGGCCACCACGCCGTAGCCGAAGACAGCGAGTCGATAAATCAGCGAGCGTGACGAAGCAAGGGTTGTGGAAATGGCATTCATGAAGGCTGTTCCGATCGGTTGTGCTTACAGCACTGGCGCCGAATACATCGCGAAGGTTTGTGAAACGATCTTCCCCTCGCGAACGACGAAGGTGTCGGTGCCCAACGGCAGCTCCGGGCCAACGCTCCAGGTGATGTAGGCCACGTCACCCGCGACGCGCAGGGTGCGCAGCGCAAAGCGGCCGATGGCTTGCGGCGGAAGTCCGGCCATGAACTGCTCGAAGAAATTCTGGATCTCGCGCTTGCCACTGTAGGTCTTCTCCTCGCAGAGAAAGCATGCTTCCTCGTTGTAATCGCCGAGGATCGCGTCGATGCCCTTCTGTTCGAGGAAGGCTTGCAAGTGGCCGCGCACGACGGTTTCCGTCGTCGTTTGTTGAGTCGTCATGAGAGTGGGTCCGTTGAAGTGAATGCGCATGTTCTCGAAAGCCGGATCGGTCCGATCTACCGCAAGTCGCCGACGCTTGATCGAGAATCCTCTTTCACCGGCCTGAGGATGCGAGGCCTGTCAGGCGTCGTCACAATGAATGTCTAACCCGCCATGAGCCAGGACATCCTTTCCGACGTGTTGCGAAGTGTGCGCCTGCGTGGCGCGCTTTACTTCCACGTCAGCGGTGCGCGCGACTGGGCCGCGGAAGCGCCTTCCTCCTGTGAGATTGCGGCTGCTGTCATGCCGGGCTCGGAGCACGTGATGGAATTCCACGTAGTGCTTTCCGGAAGTTGCTGGGGTGGCTTGGTGGGTGACACTCCGGTCCGCCTGACAGCGGGGGATCTGATCCTCTTTCCTCACGGCGACCCACATGTCCTTTCCAGTGAGCCAGGGATGCGTGCGGCGCCTAACCCGTCTGGCTATTTCGAGCGCATGCCGCAGCCGCGGCCCTTTGCACTGCGCCTCGAGGCTCAAGAAGTGTCCATGGGCGCAGCGTCAGAAGGTCCCGGCGTCACGACGCTGGTGTGCGGCTTTCTCGGTTGCGATCTTCGACCGTTCAATCCCTTGATCACCTCGCTGCCGCGGCTCATGCACGTGCCGACTCGAACGGGCAAGGACTGGGTAGTTCAGTGTGCCCGTCAAGCTGCAGCGGAGACGTTGGAACCCTTGCCCGGCAGCAGCGCCATGCTGGAACGGCTCAGTGAAATGACGTTCATCGAAGCCGTGCGGCGTTATGTCGCGATGCTGCCGGAAGGAAGCAACGGCTGGCTTGCGGGGCTGCGTGATCGATTCGTAGGTCGGGCGATCGCTCTCATGCACGCTGCCCCCGCCGATCCGTGGACCGTCGATGAGTTGGGTCGGCGCATCGGGTTGTCTCGTTCCGCGCTGCATGAGCGCTTCTCCGAGATGATCGGGCAGACGCCCATGCAGTACCTTGCCAGCTGGCGCATGCAAATCGGAGCCGAGCTTCTTCGGGACACGGCGGCAACCGTGGCATCGGTCGCATTGGACGTCGGCTACCAATCCGAAGCCTCGTTCGCTCGGGCGTTCAAGCGATCGGTCGGCAAGCCCCCGGCGCTGTGGCGTCGCCAGTTTCAGGTTTGACGAAGTACCGGTTTCACCAACCTGAGCCGACGTTCGCGAATGTGAGCTGTTCGCCGACTGGCGTCATGACCGCACGGCAGTTCATGTTTAGGTTTGTCCAACACCTGCCCTCAGGCCTGCGTCATGCACAGCACCGTGGCATTGCACGGGCAGGTGTCGAACAAACCTAAACAAAACTTGTATGTCGGGCGCTGAAGGCGACTGACTGAAGTCAGGCTCTCATTGCCCTACTTCGGAACGCTGGGGGCAACTTTGGGAGCAACATTGAACGTGGGTTCTGCTACCGCCAGACCTGATGCGGCCTCCCGCGGACTGTTCGATTCCTGTCGGCGACCAACGATGGCGCTCCCGACAGAGTGAGCCAGAAGCCCATCACGGGCCGGCCCCCTCTCGCCGGCTGGCTTCAATCGCCTGCTGCCCGTTCGACCGCCGCCCCCAGCGCAGTCAACCCGTTTCAGTCAGCCCGGCAGCGCCCCACGCGGCCAGCTCGGCCAGACGCCGCACGATCCATCCGGCTTCCGGCTCGCTCACCCCCGAAGGCCCCGCCAGCAGGCCGCGATGGCAGCGCCTCAGGACTTCGTCCTGCGGCAGGCCGGCGTCGTGGTGCTGGGCCAGCGCGTACTCATGGAGGTGGTTGGCCAGGTCTTCGCACAGCTCGTAGCGGCCGGTGACGACCTCGCGCGTCGCGTTGGGCTTCAAGCGCCCAGGGGCGAGATAGAGCGCCATGAAGGAGTCCGGTATTTCCATCTGGTTGTGGTCGTACATGCCCATGGATGTACCACGACATCACCGCCGGTGGGGTGGCCGAATCGCCTCGCGCTCTGGCATGCTGCGCTTCGAGCACGATCCTGAAGGTCTCGCCATGAACGACAAACAATCCGCCACGCGCCTCTATGACCGCCGCACCGAAGACATCGGCAACATCGTCGAGTTCGGCCACGTCAACGTTCGCGTGCCCGACCAGCAGCGGGCGATCGTCTTTTATGTGATGGGGCTCGGCCTGACCCGCGACCCGTACCTGACGACGGGTGTGGACAACGCCTGGATCAACGTCGGCACCTGCCAGTTCCACTTGCCGGTCGGCCCGGCGCAGGTGTTGCGCGGCACGACCGGCCTGGTGATGGCCGATCTCGATGCACTCACGAAACGGCTGGCCGTCATCGCACCGCGCCTGCAAGACACAAAGTTCACTTATGTCCGGGCCGGCGGCCAGGTGGATGTCACCTGCCCATGGGGCAACCGCATCCGTGTGCACGCACCCGACGCGGCGCGGTTCGGCCGCATGACGCTCGGCATGCCCTACCTCGAGATCGACACCGCGCCCGGCACCGCCGCGCGCATCGTGCGCTTCTACACCCAGGTGCTGGCCGCCCCGGCACACAGTGGCGAAGACACCGGCGGTGTTTTCGCGCGGGTTCCGGTGGGGCTGAGCGAAAGCCTGGTGTTCCGCGAAACCCGCCGCGCGCTGCCGCCCAACGACGGCCACCACATCCAGATCGCCGTGGCCGACTTTTCGGGCGTGCACCGGCGCCTGCTCGAACGCGGGTTGATCACCGAAGAAAGCAACCAGAGCCAATACCGCTTCGAGCAGATCGTCGATCCGGACAGCGCCGAGGTGCTGACCACGCTGGAGCACGAAGTTCGCAGCATGCGGCACCCGATGTATGCACGCTCCCTCGTCAACCGCGACCCCGGGACCACCAACACCCGCTACGCCGCCGGGCATGAAGCCGCCGCGTGGCGCATGCCGCCCGGCTGACGGCGAACGCCCCGCAGCGCAAAATGTTACCGATCGATACCTTGGCTGCGGCACCGGAAGACCGCAGAGGCGCAATTCACATCTGGACACCGCGATGAAGGGGATTCCCATGGGGGCCGGACTGTCGTAAAAAGCGGTTTCGATGTCGTGACGCGCGAGGACGCCTGTTCCAGCCCGCGAATCCGGTTCAGGTGGGAGTTTCGAAATGGTCCAACGCAAGAGTGCAAATGCAATCCGCCGACGCGTGTGGCGCGTCACCGAGGCAGCGCCTCTGGGAGAGTTCGTGTACCCCGACGAGTTGAGCGCCGCCAAACCGCTGGCGGCCGACGGCGAACCAGTCGATCCGGGCTGGCGCATGTCGTCGTTCGAGCTGACCCACGGCCTGGAAGTCAGCGAAGCTCCGGCCGACACGGTTCCTGGCGACGTCTTCGACGAGTTGTTCAGGCGCTGAACCGAAGGCGTGCCGGTGCACAGCGTGCGGCCGGCCAGTTCCCCACAGTTCTTTACAGGCCGTACCCGTTGACGAAGCGCGCTTCGTCGGCATCTGTGTGCCCAGCAGCTTCTCCCCACTGAAACCCGCTGCATCCGGCGCGCTGCGGCCTGCGTAAGCCGCTGGTCCGCGCCCGGATTCCACTCGTGGCGTGCAACTTTCCCGGACCGCCGCCACTCGGAGAATGGGTCGCAGGAATATACTGAGGTGTCATTTGAATCACGTTCAAGCAGCCAAGCACAAGGGGTCGTTGATGGGTGCCAAACTCAAGGTCGCAGGTTGGCTCGCCGTGGGCGCAGTCACCGGTGCGCTCGCCACGATGCAGCTGCAAGCCACCGCGCGCAACGGCGTATCGCAACTCCCGCTTGAAGAACTGCAGCAACTCGCGGCCGTGTTCGGCATGGTCAAGACCGACTACGTCGAACCGGTCGACGAGAAAAAGCTGATCAGCGACGCGATCGGCGGCATGGTTGCCGGGCTCGACCCGCACTCGCAGTACTTCGACAAGAAGAGCTTCAAGGAATTCCGCGAATCGACCACCGGCCGCTTCGTCGGCATCGGCATCGAAATGGGCATGGAAGACGGGCTGGTCAAGGTCGTCAGCCCGATCGAAGGCTCACCCGCCTTCCGCGCCGGCATGAAGAGCGGCGACCTCATCACCAAGATCGACGACACGCTGGTCAAGGGCCTGACGGTCGACCAGGCCGTCAAGAAGATGCGCGGCGACCCGAACACCAAGGTCGTGCTGATGGTGTTCCGCAAGAGCGAGAGC
>JANYFX010000361.1 GCA_025359585.1 Rhizobacter sp.
CATCGGCACTGCCTCCCAGGCTGTTCCCGGCGCGATGTCATGCTCCGGGTCGCCGGCGGCCTCGTCATAGATCCATCCGCAGATGAGGCACATCCAGGTTTTGGGGTCGCTCACGTAAGGCTCTTTGCTTCACTACAATGCGACCAGATTCTAGCGGTGCGCTCCGTCAGAAAATCAAGTCTTTGTAGGTACATACGCAACATTCTTCACGTTTGTCTAGAGGTTTGGCCAAGTTGCGCAAGTACACCCGCGGCCCCTCGAAATCGCTGCTTCGGACTGCCTCCATGACCGCTGAAAACCTCACACCCGAGCTCGAATCCGACGCCACCGAAGAGCAGATCGCGCCAGCCTGCGTGATGAGCTTCAACGCCAGCGACCCGACCGGCGCTGGCGGCACGGCCGGCGACGTGGCGACTGTCGCAGCCATGGGCGCGCATGCGCTGCCGGTCGTCACCAGCATCGTGATGCGCGACACGGCCGAGGTCTTCGACCACCACCCGCTCGACGCCGACGTGATCGCCGAGCAGGCCCGCAGCATCTTGGAGGACGTGACCATCGCGGCCTGGAAGGTCGGCTTCCTCGGTTCGGCCGAAGGCGTGAGCGCCGTCGCCGAGATCCTGTCCGACTACCCCGACGTGCCGCTGGTCGCTTACATGCCCAACCTGTCGTGGGTCGAAGAAGACGCGCAGCAGGCCGACCTTGACGCGTTTCGCGAGCTGGTGCTGCCGCAGACCGAGGTGCTGGTCGGCAGCCACCAGACGCTCACCGACTTTCTGCTGCCCGACTGGGAGGGCGAGCGCCCGGCCTCGCCGCGCGAGCTGGCCGTGGCGGCGGGCGAACACGGCACGCGCTACGTGCTGGTCACGAGCGTGCTGATCCACAGCACCAAGACCACCGACCAGTTCATGGACAACGTGCTCGCGTCGCCCCAGGGCGCGATCACCGGCGAGAAGTTCGAGCGCTTCGAAGTGAGCTTCGTCGGTGCGGGCGACACGCTTTCGGCCTCGCTCGCGGCGCTGCTCGCCGCCGGCGCCGAATTGCAGGCCGCCGTGGGCGAAGCACTCGCCTTCCTCGACCAGGCGCTCGATGCCGGCTTTCGCCCGGGCATGGGCAACGTGTTGCCCGACCGCTTCTTCTGGGCCTTGCCGCCCGGCGAAGAAGGCGAGCCCGGCCCCGACGATGCGACCGACGACAGCCTTGCCCCGAAGAACCCACGCCATGTCCACTGAACTCAGCCACGCCAGCACCAACGCACAGCTTTTCGAGCGCGCCCAGAAAGTCATCCCCGGCGGCGTGAACTCGCCGGTGCGGGCGTTTCGCGCCGTCGGTGGCACGCCGCGTTTCATCAAGAGCGGCCGCGGCCCGTACATCGTCGACGCCGAAGGCAAACGCTACGTCGACTACATCGGCTCCTGGGGCCCGATGATCCTCGGCCACGGCCACCCGGCCGTGCTCGAAGCGGTGCAGAAGGCGGCACTCGATGGTTTTTCGTTCGGCGCACCGACCGAGCGCGAGATCGAGCTGGCCGAAGAAATACTGAGCCTGGTGCCGAGCATGGACCAGGTGCGCCTGGTCAGCTCGGGCACCGAGGCGGCGATGAGCGCGCTGCGCCTGGCGCGCGGCGCCACCGGCCGCAGCAAGATCGTCAAGTTCGAAGGCTGTTACCACGGCCACGCCGACGCGCTGCTGGTCAAGGCAGGCTCGGGCCTCGCCACCTTCGGCCACCCGACGAGCGCCGGTGTGCCGCCCGAAGTCGTGCAGCACACGCTGGTGCTCGAGTACAACAACGTCGAGCAGATCGAAGAGGCCTTCGCGCTGCACGGCCCCGGCATCGCCTGCGTGATGATCGAGCCGATCGCCGGCAACATGAACTTCGTGCGCGCTTCGGTGCCGTTCATGAAGCGCATTCGTGAGCTCTGCACGCAGCACGGCGCGCTGTTCGTGTTCGACGAAGTGATGACGGGGTTCCGGGTCGCGCTCGGCAGCGCGCAGAGCCTCTACGCCAAGGCCATCCCCGGCTTCGAGCCCGACATCAGCGTGTTCGGCAAGGTCATTGGCGGCGGCATGCCGCTGGCGGCCTTCGGCGCGAAACGCGCGGTGATGCAACAGCTGGCGCCGCTCGGCCCGGTCTACCAGGCCGGCACGCTCTCGGGCAACCCGGTCGCCACGGCCTGCGGCCTGGCGACCTTGCGTGAGATCCGCAAGCCGGGTTTCTTCGAAGCGCTGAGTGCAAGCACACGTTCGCTCGTCGATGGCCTCGTGGCCGCCTCGAAAGCCGCCGGCGTGCCGATGGTCGGCGACTGCGAAGGTGGCATGTTCGGCTTCTTCTTCGCCGACCAGCTGCCGCAGAACTACAACGCCGTGATCGCCACCGACAAGGAGCGCTTCAACCGCTTCTTCCACGCCATGCTCGACCGGGGTGTGTACTTCGCGCCGGCGCTCTATGAAGCCGGCTTCGTCAGCGCCGCCCACAGCCCGGCCGACATCGCGGCCACCTGCGCGGCTGCGGCGGAAAGCCTGCGCGGCTGATCTTTCTTCAGGCGGGCGCCGAGCGCATCCCGTAGGCCTTGCCGCCGGCGAACAGGTATTCGGCGCGCAGCACCGCGTCGCCCTTCTCGCCGACGAGCATGAAGCCGAGCACCGAGATCGTGTCGCCGACCTTGATCTCAGGCACGTTCCAGGCCGCCATGCGCGTGAGCGGCGCGAACTCGATCTCCCAGACCGCGTCGCGCCGCGTCGGCAGCTTCGCGGCAGCCAGCAGGCGTGGCCCGTCGACGCTGGCCGACTGCGCCGGCAGCGCGCGTTTGCCCAGATCGGGCGGCAGTTTCAGGTCGGCCGGGATCTGCAGATCGACCTCGGCGTGCGGGTTGGCCCAAGACACCTTGACCGCCTTGCCTTCGAGGTAGATCGGGCGATCCTGATCGAAGCTGCTCCAGCCGTGGTGGGCGAAAGCGCTCGGCACGAGCAGCGCACTCGCGCCCCCGACGATCAAGTGGCGACGTTGCATGGTGGGCTCCTTCAGCGGTAGGCGATCCAGCGACCGCAGATGATGACGCCGAGCCAAAGCCCCAGCGAGAGTGCGGTCTGCACCCGCGCCAGCGTGTCGAGCCGCGTGAGGCCGTCACGGGCATGGAACAGCCCGGCGTTCGCGCCGGCCAGCGTCAGCAAGCCCATCTTGATCACGAACGCGCGGTTGGCCATCAGCTCGGCCGCCTGGCTGGCAAACATCAACGAACCGCTCGCGGCAGCGAGGCCAAAGCCGATCAGCGAGACCGTCAAGCCGAGCCGCGCCAGCGCTGGCAGCGGCAGTGTGCGCCCCAGGCCCCACACCCTCAACTCGACCAACACGAGGTTGCCCACCAGCAAGGCGATGCCGGTGATGTGCATCACTTCCAGCGCCGGGTAGACGATGGGGTTGGTGGTGATCCAGGACGACATGGCAGCATTGTCCACACGCCCGCCGCTTCTAGAATCGCTCGATGCACATCCACATCCTCGGCATCTGCGGCACCTTCATGGGTGGCCTGGCCGCACTCGCGCGCGAAAGCGGCCACAAGGTCACCGGCTGCGACGCCAACGTCTACCCGCCGATGAGCGGCCAGCTGCGCGCCCTCGGCATCGAGCTGATCGAAGGCTTCGGCCCGGAGCAGATGGCGCTTGCGCCCGACCTGTACGTGGTCGGCAACGTCGTGAGCCGCGGCAACGCACTGATGGAAGCCGTGCTCGACGCCGGCGCGCCCTACACCAGCGGCCCGCAGTGGCTGGCCGAGAACGTGCTGCAGGGCCGTCACGTTTTGGCCGTGGCCGGCACACACGGCAAGACCAGCACCACCTCGATGCTGGCCTGGATGCTGGAGAACGCCGGGCTCAACCCGGGCTTTCTGGTCGGCGGCGTGCCGCTCAATTTTGGCGTGTCGGCGCGGCTGGGCAACACGCAAGCCGGGTCGCCGTTCGTGATCGAAGCCGACGAATACGACACCGCGTTCTTCGATAAACGCAGCAAGTTCGTGCACTACCGGCCACGCACGGCGGTCCTGAACAACCTCGAATACGACCACGCCGACATCTTCGAGAACCTGGCCGCGATCGAGCGCCAGTTCCACCACCTCGTGCGCACGGTGCCGGCCCACGGCCGGCTCGTCGTCAACGCGCGCGAAGAGAGCCTGCAGCGGGTGTTGACGGTGGGTTGCTGGAGCGAAGTGCAACGTTTCGGCGCGCGCAAGGAAGAACCCGGTGCGCTGCGCGCGCGCGGCGAGCCGCATGCCTTCGACGTGCTGCGCGGCAGCCTGAAGATCGCGCGGGTCGAGTGGCCGCTGCTGGGCGAGCACAACCAGCTGAACGCGCTCGCCGCGATCGCTGCCGCCGAACACGTGGGTGTCGCGCCTGAAGTCGCGGCACGCGCGCTGGCGAGTTTCGAGAACGTGCGGCGTCGCCTCGAATTGATCGGCGAAGTGAACCGCATCCGCGTCTACGACGATTTCGCGCACCACCCGACGGCCATGCGCACCACCGTCAACGGCCTGCGCCGCAAGGTCGGCATCGAGCGCATCCTCGCGGTCTTCGAGCCACGCTCGAACACGATGAAACTCGGCGCGATGAAAGCCCAGCTGCCCTGGTCGCTCGAAGAGGCCGACCTCGCCTTCTGCCACAGCGGCGGGCTGGGCTGGGACGCGGTGCAGGCGATGGCCCCGATGGGCGCGCAAGCGGTGGTCTGCGACACGATCCCGGAGCTGGTCAAACGCGTGGTCGCGGCGGCGCGGCCCGGCGACCACATTCTTTGCATGAG
>JANYFX010000602.1 GCA_025359585.1 Rhizobacter sp.
ACCAGCTTGCCCGACGCGGCCTTTTCTTCCGGCGAGGCGAACTCCATGCGTATCAGCTTGGAGCCCAGATTGCGTCGGATGATCGGCAGCTTGCCATTGCGCAAGGCGGGCTTGTGGACATAGAACTCGTCCGGGTTCACAGCGCCCTGCACCACCGTCTCACCCAGGCCGTAGCTCGAGGTGATGAAGACCACGTCCTTGAAGCCCGATTCGGTGTCGATGGTGAACATGACGCCGGCCGCGCCGAGGTCGGAGCGCACCATGCGCTGCACGCCGGCCGACAAGGCCACGTCGCTGTGTGCGAAGCCCTTGTGCACGCGGTAGCTGATCGCGCGGTCGTTGTAGAGCGACGCGAAAACCTCTTTCATCTTCGCCAGCACTTCGGTGATGCCGACGACGTTGAGGAAGGTTTCCTGCTGGCCGGCGAACGAGGCGTCGGGCAGGTCTTCGGCGGTGGCCGATGAGCGCACCGCGAACGACGCGCCCGGGTTGCCCGCGGTCAGCTTGGCGAATTCAGACGCGATCGCGGCGTCGAGCTCAGGCGGGAACGGCGTGGTCTCGATCCAGTGGCGGATCTCGGCGCCCGCCACGGCCAGCGCGCGCACGTCGTCGGTGTTGAGCGTGGCGAGCCGCGCTTCGATGCGTGCGGCCAGACCGTTGTGCTTCAGGAACTCCCGGAACGCATGCGCCGTGGTGGCAAACCCGCCGGGCACCCGCACACCCGAGGCTGCCAGTTGGCTGATCATTTCGCCGAGCGAGGCGTTCTTGCCGCCGACCGCTTCGACATCGGTCATTCTCAGGTGTTCGAACGGGGCGACCAGGGCGGTCGCCAGGGGGCTGCTTGACATGGGAAAGCTCCAGGATGGTGAAAAGTCGGTGCTTCGCTGTCGAGGCAAAGCCGGCCCGAGCGAAGCTCGAGGGTCACGGCGATCCGAGCGCACACCCGGCCAGAGGAAGGCTCTGCGGGGGTGAGGGCGGCGTTCATCGGGTGCGGAATGGAAGCGTGGGATCGATTCTAGAGGCGAACTGCCTATCATCGGACCCACCCCCCACGAACCGGCGCCGCCCTTCGCAACCATGGCCAATCGCACAGTCTTCTTCATCTCCGACGGCACCGGCATCACGGCCGAGACCTTCGGCAACTCGATCCTGTCGCAGTTCGCTGTTCGGCCGCGGCACGTGCGCCGGCCCTTCATCGACACCGCCGACAAGGCGCACCAGGTGCTGCGCGAGATCAACCACACCGCCGACACCGAAGGCCGCAAGCCGATCGTGTTCATCACGCTGGTGAACCCGGAGATCCTGGCGATCGTCAAGGGCGAATCCAGGGGGCTGGTGCTGGACATGTTCAACACCTTCATCGAGCCGCTGGAGGCTGAGTTCGGCATGACCTCGAACCACCGCATCGGCCGCTTCGCCGATGTCTCGAAGAGCCAGGAGTACACCGACCGCATCGAGGCCATCAACTTCTCGCTGACGCACGACGACGGCCAGTCGTCGAAGAACCTGGCGCAAGCCGACGTGATCCTGGTCGGCGTGAGCCGCAGCGGCAAGACACCGACCTCGCTGTATCTGGCGATGCAGCACGGCATCAAGGCGGCCAACTACCCGCTGATCCCGGAAGACTTCGACCGCGGCCAGATCCCGTCGTCGCTCGCACCGTTCAAGAAGAAATGCTTCGGCCTGACCATCGACCCGGAACGCCTGAACCAGATCCGCAACGAGCGTCGGCCGGGCAGCAAGTACGCGTCGGTCGAGAACTGCCGCTACGAAGTGAAGGAGGCCGAGGCCATGATGCGGCGCGAAGGCATTGCCTGGTTGTCTTCCACGCACAAGTCGATCGAGGAGATCGCGACGACGATCCTGCGCGACCTGCGGCCGGACCGGTTGATGTACTGAGGCTCAGGCGCGCTGGCGCGCCGACTCGTAGAGGCACACCGCGGCTGCCGAAGCGACGTTGAGCGACTCTTCGCCACCCGGCTGAGGGATGCGCAAGGCCTCGGCGCAACGCGCCATCAGCCCTGCAGACACGCCTCGGCCTTCGTGCCCCATCACCCACGCGCACGGCCACGGCAAAGTGGCCTCGTGAATCAGCCGGGCGGCGTGTGAACTGGTCGCGAACATCGGCATTTGCAGCGCGCCGAGCGCCTCGTCGTTCACCGCTTCGACGAGCCGCAGCCCGAAGTGCGCGCCCATGCCGGCACGCAAGACCTTGGGTGACCACAGTGCAGCCGTGCCCTTGATCGCCACGACCTGTGTGAAGCCGAAGGCCGACGCGCTGCGCAGGATGTTGCCGACGTTGCCGGCGTCTTGCAGGCGGTCGAGCACGACGCTCGGCTGGGCGCCGTCGAGTTCCCCCGGCCCGGCCCACGGCAGCACGAAACACAGCGGTGCGGGCGACTCGAGCGTGCTCAGCGTGGCCATCAGCGGCGCAGGAACAACCACGACCGCGGGCGCCGCGCTGGCCAGCAAGCGCAGCGCCGGCAGCTGCCAGGCCTCTTCGGTGATCACCGCCTGCAACGCGGCGCCGCCGCGCTGCACGAGGGCCGAACACAGGTGCTCGCCTTCGATCCAGACCGCGCCGAGCTTGCGGTAGGCGACCGGGTCGGCGGCGAGCTTGCGCAGCCGCGCCAGCAGCGGGTTGTCACGCGACGTGATGTGCT
>JANYFX010000424.1 GCA_025359585.1 Rhizobacter sp.
TGCACGGCTCCAGCATCGGCCAGGCGGCCGTGGCCGAAGCGCCGTTCGTCGCCACGCACGGCGACAAGTCCGCCACGGTCACGCGCTGGATGGAAGGCATCGATGCGCCGCCGTTCTGGGCCTAGCAGATCCGGCACGGCATCGGCTACGAAGGCCCGGTCGACCGCTGGCAGATCATCAAGTTCGAAGCGCCGGCCACGATCAACATCGACGTGGGCGTGGCGCAGGCCGGCACCGGTGCTGCGCAGGGCGATCGCAGCAAAGGCGTGAACGGCTACGTGCTCAACACCATCACGCCCGAGACCGATAAGAGCTGCCTGTACTTCTGGGCTTTCGCGCGCAACTATTCGCTGCACGACCAGCGCCTCACGCACGAGCTGCGCGAAGGCGTGGCCAGCATCTTCCGCGAAGACGAGCTGATCCTGGAGGCGCAGCAGCAGGCCATCGACGAACACCCCGGCTACAGCTTCTACAACCTGAACATCGACGCCGGCTCGATGTGGATGCGGCGCCTGATCGACAAGATGATCGCGGCGGAAGCCAAACCGGGGCCGCGCGTGATTCCGCTGCGGTCGGTGGCGTGATGGCGGCGGTCGAGAGCACGGCTTCGAACGGGATGGAGAACGAAGCGCCGCAAGCCACGTCGCAGACCGTCAAGGCCCAGCTCGCTTTGCGCGAACTGATCCTCGGTGGTGAACTGAAAGCCGGCGCGCGAATTGCCGAGCTGTGGCTGGTCGAGAGGCTCAAGGTTTCGCGCACGCCGGTGCGGCTGGCGCTCGTCAAGCTCGCCGAAGAAGGGCTGCTCGACGCGCTGCCATCGGGTGGTTATGCGGTGAAGGACTTTTCCGAAGCCGACATCCATGACGCGATCGAACTGCGCGGCACGATGGAAGGCCTGGCTGCGCGGCTCGCGGCCGAGCGCGGTGTGAGCCCGGTGCTCATCACCGAAGCGCGCGAGTGCCTCGACCGCATCGACGAGGCGCTGGCTTCGGCCGAGCTGAGCGACGAGACCTTCGCCGTCTACGTGCAGCAGAACGCGCGCTTTCACGCGCTGCTCTCCGAGATGGCGGGCAGCGAGCTCGTGTCGCGCCAGTTGGAAAAGACCAAGGCGCTGCCTTTCGCATCGCCCAACGGTTTCGTGATGGCGCAGTCGGTCGGCCCGCACGCGCGCGACGTGCTGGTGGTGGCGCAGGAGCAGCACCGCATGGTGATCGAAGCGATCGTGCAGCGCGAAGGCGCACGTGCCGAGGCTCTCATGCGCGAACACGCGCGCATCGCCCGGCGCAACCTGCAGCAAGCGCTGCGCAGTCACCAGTCGCTTCAACTGGTGCCGGGCGCGAGCCTGATCCGGCGCCGCTCGGTTCGGTAGGGAGGGCGAGTCATGCGCAACCCATTGCAGTGGCACCCCGCCACCGTTCGGCAGCACCGTGACCTGAGCGCCACCGTGCGCGAGTTCGAATTGCGCCCCGAGGGCGGTGTATTGCCGTGGACGGTCGGCAGCCATTTGAACGTGCAGGTGCTGATCGACGGCCGACCCGAGACGCGCTCGTACTCGCTGGTCGGTTTGCCGCACGAAGCGGCTGCCGCCGACGTGTACCGCATCGCTGTCAAGCGCGCCCAGCCCGGCCGCGGCGGTTCGCGCCACATGTGGTCGCTGGAGACCGGTGCCGAGCTGATGGTCGGCGAGCCGAACAACCACTTCGAGTTGCCGCTCACGGCCAGGCAGTACCTGCTGGTCGCTGGCGGCATCGGCATCACGCCGATCGTCGGCATGGCGCAGATGCTCGCCGCCCGCGGTGCCGACGTGCGCATGTGCTACGCGGCGCGCAGCGCCGATGAACTGGTTTTCGCCGACACGCTGCGCAGCACACTCGGTGACCGCCTGCAGACCTTCACCGACGACGGCGGGGCGCGGATGGACATCGCTGCGCAGATCGCCACGCTGCACCCGCAGGCGCTGCTGCTGATGTGCGGCCCGCTGACTATGCTCGACGCTGTGCGCGAAGCCTGGGTAAAGACACCGCGCCCTGCCGCCAACCTGCGCTTCGAGACCTTCGGCAACAGCGGCACGGTCGCCAACGAGGCCTTCTGGGTCAAGCTGCCGCGCCATGGCGTCGAACTGCAGGTGCCGGCCGACCGCAGTTTGCTCGACGTTCTGAACGATGCCGGCATCGAAACCCTGTTCGACTGCAAGCGTGGCGAATGCGGGTTGTGCGCGATGGACATCGTCTCGGCGCACGGCACCATAGACCACCGCGACGTGTTTTTCAGCGCGCACGAGAAGGCGGCCAACCAGCGGCTGTGCGCCTGCGTGTCGCGGGTCAGCGGCGGTGGTTTGGTGCTCGACTCGGCCTGGCGGGCCGATTGAATCCCCGCCGCGTCGATTGCGCTGCCAGCTTCGCTACATTTACGCTCGCTCTCATCACCGCATCCAGCCAAAAATCGGAGACCCCATGACCACCAAACGCCAACTCCTGAAGCTCTCGCTCGGCCTTGTCGCCGCAGCCAGCGGTGCCACCGTGATGGCGGCCGACACCAGCCCGATCAAGATCGGCCTGATCCTGCCGATGACCGGCCAGTCGGCCTCGACCGGCCGGCAGATCGAAGCGGCGGTCAAGCTCTGGGTCGCGCAGAACGGCGACAAGGTGGCCGGCCGCAAGGTCGAGATC
>JANYFX010000471.1 GCA_025359585.1 Rhizobacter sp.
CCGAGAAGTTCACCGCGTCCAACCCGGCCGGCGTGAAGTTCGAAGTCATCGGGGTGGACAACAAGCTCAGCCCCACGGAAAGCCTGAATGCGCTGAAGTCGGCCATCGACCAGGGCATCCGCTACGTCATTCAAGGCAATGGCTCGTCGGTGGCATTGGCACTGGTCGACGCGATCAACAAGCACAACGAGCGCAACCCGGGCAAGGAAATCATCTTCCTGAACGAGGCCGCGGTCGACCCCGACCTGACCAACAGCAAGTGCAGCTTCTGGCACTTCCGCTTCGACGCCGACACGACCATGAAGATGGAGGCGATGACGACCTTCATGAAAGACCAGACCGACGTCAAGAAGGTCTACATGCTGAACCAGAACTACTCGCACGGCCAGCAGGTCGCGAAGTTCGGCAAGGAGTACCTGGCCCGCGAGCGGCCCGACATCCAGATCGTCGGCGAAGACCTGCACCCGCTGGCCCAGGTGCGTGACTTCGCGCCGTACATCGCCAAGATCAAGGCGTCTGGTGCCGACAGCGTGATCACCGGCAACTGGGGCTCCGACTTGGCGCTGCTGGTCAAGGCGGCCAACGAAGGCGGCTACACCGGCAAGTTCTTCACCTACTACACCGGCGTGACCGGCACGCCCTCGGCGCTGGGCACGGGTGGTGCCGGCAAGGTGTACCAGGTCTCCTACGTGCACTACAACATGGGCGGCCAGATGGACGCCTGGGGCAAGGAGTTCAAGGCCAAGAACAACGACGACTTCTACACCGGCTCGATCGTCCGCATCTACGAGACGCTGGGTGCTGCGATGCTCAAGGCCAAGTCGACCGACCCGGTCAAGGTGGCTTTTGCGCTCGAAGGGCTCAAGATGAAGAGCGCCTTCGGCGGTGAGATCGAGATGCGCAAGAGCGACCACCAACTGCAGCAGTCGCTCTACATGACGGTGTGGCAGAAGGCCGACGCCAAGTTCCCGTACTCGCCCGAGAACACCGGCATGACGCTGGCACCGGTGGCAGAGTACGCTCCGTACGTGTCGAGCACCCCGACCAGCTGCCAGATGACGCGCCCGACCGGCGGCTGATCCAGCCCCTTTCAGACGCGCATCGGGCCCGCCGGGGATGACTCGGCGGGCCCTGTTTGTCACCAGACCCGGAACCGACCCCTCGCGATGGAGTTCTTCACGATTTCGATGCTCAACGGCCTGAGCTACGGGCTGTTGTTGTTCATGCTGAGTTCGGGCCTCACGCTCATCTTCAGCATGATGGGCGTGCTGAACTTCGCCCACGCGAGCTTCTACATGGTCGGCGCCTACGTTGGCTTTTCGATCACGCGGGTGACCGGTTTCTGGCCCGGGCTCGTTCTCGCGCCGCTGGTGGTGGCCGGGTTGGGCGCCGCCTTCGAGAAGTACTGCCTGCGCCGCGTCCACAAGTTCGGCCACGTGCCCGAGCTGCTGATCACCTTCGGCCTGTCGTACGTGGCGCTCGAGCTGGTGCAGTTGATCTGGGGCCGCAACGCGGTCGAGTTCCAGCCGCCTGAAATTCTGCGCGGGCCTTTGTTCACACTCGTCACCTCGTCGGTCGACGGCATGCGGCTGCTCTGGGGCGCAGCGCCTTCTGCGATGTGCGCGAGCGCCGACGCCGCGGTGCGCATCGTCTGCTCGCCGTTCCCGGCGACCCGTGGTTTCATGATGTTCATCGCGCTCGTGATGCTGGTGGCCTTGTGGCTGATGCTCACGCGCACCCGCATCGGCCTCGTGATCCAGAGCGCGCTCACCCACCCGGAAATGGTCGAGTCGCTCGGCCACAACGTGCCGCGTGTCTTCATGCTGGTGTTCGGCGCCGGCGCCGGCCTGGCGGGCCTGGCCGGTGTGATCGGCGGCAGCACCTTCGTGACCGAGCCGGCGATGGCCGCCACCGTGGGCTCGGTGATCTTCGTCGTGGTCGTGGTCGGGGGCATGGGTTCCCTGGCCGGCGCCTTCGTGGCGTCGCTGCTGATCGGCGTGTTGCAGACCTTTGCCGTCGCGCTCGACTATTCGGTGCTCAGTGCGCTCAAGGGCGTGGGCTTCACGCTCTCGGCCGGCGCCGCCGACAACTCGCTGCTCAAGCTCACGCTGTCGCAGGTGGCGCCGATCCTCCCGTACCTTTTTCTGGTGCTGATCCTGATCTTCAGGCCCAAGGGCCTGATGGGCACACGCGAGGGCTGACGCATGAGCATTTCGCCGAGCCGCCTCAAGAAATGCGAACGCCCCTCGGGGGCCGGGCGCGAAGCGCCCTTGGGGCAGTCATGAACCAATCAGCCAAACAATTCGGCGCCCTCGGGCCCCGCGATCTCATCGTCTGGGGCGTGTTCG
>JANYFX010000505.1 GCA_025359585.1 Rhizobacter sp.
GAAACACACCGCGAGGCCGAGTGCGATCAGGATCAGCGGCGTGGCCTTCATCGCCAGCTCGGTCAGCGCGTACAGGCTCTTCACCGGCTCGACGAAGAACACGTAGAGGCCGCGCATCGGGTCCTTGCCGAGCATCATGAACAAGGCGGTGCCGATCACGACGGTGATGGCGAGTGCCAGCACCGGCGACATCACCGACATCACTTTGGACGCGTCGGGGCGGGCTTCAAGCTTCAGCATGGTCGGTCTCCTTCGCTGCGGCTTGTGTGCCGCTCTTGCCCCACAGGCCCGACATCCACTCGCCGATCATTTCGATCGTCGCTTGGGCGGTCGGCACGCTCGGGCTCACCTTGCCCTGCGCGATCACGACCAGCCGGTCGCAGATCTCGAACAGTTCGTCGAGCTCTTCACTGACGATCAGCAGCGCGCAGCCTTTGTCCCGCAGGCCGAGCAGCTCGCCACGAATCTGCGCGGCCGCGCCCACGTCCACGCCCCAGGTCGGCTGCGAGACGATCAGCAATTTCGGGTCGGCATCGATCTCGCGGCCGACGATGAATTTCTGCAGGTTGCCGCCCGACAAACTCTTGGCGGCCGCATCGGGCCCGCCGGCTTTCACGTTGAAACGGCGGATCAGTTCCTGCGCCAGCGCGGTCACGTCCTTCGTGCGCACCCAGCCCGCCGAGCTCACGGCTTCGGTGCGCGTCAGCAGCGTGTTCGCGGCCAGCGACAACGTGGGCACGGCGCCGCGACCCAGGCGTTCCTCGGGCACGAAGTGCAGGCCTTCCTTGCGTCGCCGTCGTGGCGCGTGGTTCGAGATGTCCTTGCCGAACAGGTGGATCGAACCCGATGGCGCACGTGTGTCTTCACCTGAGAGTGCGGCCATCAGCTCCTGCTGGCCGTTGCCCGAAACCCCGGCGATGCCGAGAATTTCACCGGCACGGACTTCGAAGCGGATGTCCGACAGGTTCATGCCGAAGTGGTCTTCCTTCGGCAGCGTGAGGCCGCGCACGTCGAGTACCACACCGCCGAGTTGGGCCTGGATGTGCTGCAGCTGCGGCGGCTCGGCACCGATCATCAGCCGCGACAAACCGGCGTTGGTCTCGGTGCGTGGGTCGACCGTGCCGGTGACCTTGCCACCGCGCAGCACGGTGCAGTTGTGGCACAGCGCCCGGATCTCGTCGAGCTTGTGGCTGATGTAGAGAATGCTCGTGCCTTCACTCGCCAGCTTGCGCAGCGTGACGAAGAGCGTTTCGACCGCCTGCGGCGTGAGCACCGAGGTCGGCTCGTCGAGGATCAGGCATTTCGGGTTCGTCATCAGCGCGCGCACGATCTCGACGCGCTGGCGCTCGCCGACCGAGAGTGTGTGCACAGGGCGCAGCGGATCGACTTCGAGTCCGTATTCTTTCGCGACCTTGGTGATGCGCTGCGTCACCTCAGTCAGCGTGAGCGACTTGTCCAGACCCAGCCACACGTTCTCGGCCGCGGTGAGCGTGTCGAACAGGCTGAAGTGCTGGAACACCATGCTGATGCCCAGCGTGCGCGCTTCCTGCGGGTTGCGGATGTTCACCGCCTGGCCGTTCCAGCGGATCTCTCCTTCGTCGGGCCGCACCGCGCCGTAGATCATCTTCATCATGGTCGACTTGCCGGCGCCGTTCTCGCCGAGCACGGCGTGGATCTCGCCCGGCGCAACAAGCAGGTTGACCGAGTCGTTGGCCTTGACGGCGGGGTACTGCTTGCTGATGTTGACGAGTTCGAGGCGGAGCATGGTGGCTTGTCCTTCCAGTTCGATGACGTTCAGGCAGTTTGTGTTTTGGTGTCGGCGCGCGTGAAGCGTTCGACACCGGCGACAAAAGTCGCCACGAGGTTGCGGTCGTCGGCCATCGTCATCCAGGCGAAGGCTTTTTCGTGCGGGCTGCGGGCCATGCTCATGCGGCGCTCGGCCACCGGGTCGGCGGCCCAGTTCCACACGCACACGTCGGCCACGCGGCCGATTTCGAGCGAACCGATCTCACCCGACAGGTGCAGCGCCGTGGCCGCGCCCAGCGTGGCGGCGTGCAGCGCCTGCCACGCGGTCAGGCGCTGGCCGGCCATCGCCTGCACCTTGTAGGCGTCAGCCATCGTGCGGACCATCGACAGGCTGGTGCCGCCGCCCACATCGGTCGCCAGGCTGACGGCCGCATCGACCGCGGTCATCGCGTTCCATTCGAACAGCCCGCTGCCGAGG
>JANYFX010000512.1 GCA_025359585.1 Rhizobacter sp.
TGAACAGCGCGCCCCAGATCGCGCCCGAGATCGAAGCGAGGCCGCCGATCACCACACCCACCACCAGCGTGATCGACAGGAAGATCGTGAAGGTGTCGGGTGCCACGAACTGGATCGCGATCGCGCCCAGCGCGCCGGCGATGCCGGTGTACATGGCCGACACCCCGAAGGTCAGCGACTTGATTATCGCGGTGTTCACGCCCATCGCCTGCGCCGCGATCGGCTGGTCGCGAATGGCCACCATCGCGCGGCCGATGCGGCCACGCAGCAGGTTCCAGCCGATCAGGAACAGGATCAGCAGCGTCGCCAGCGCCACGAAGTACAGCCACTGATCCTGCGAGACAGGCAGCCACTCCGGCGGGTCGGGTTTGACGATCACGATGCCCTGCACGCCGCCGGTCCAGTGCTCGAAGCCCTTGAACTTGAGGATCTGCGGCATCGCCACACCAAGCGCGAAAGTCGCCAGCGACAAATAAAGACCTTCGAGCCGCAGCGCCGGCAGGCCGAACAGGAACCCGGCCACCAGGCACACCGCGCCGGCGGCCGGCAGCGTGGCCCAGTAGGGCACGCCGAACTTGTCCATCAAGATCGCCGCCACATACGCACCGATCGCATAGAACGCGCCGTGGCCGAGCGAGATCTGGCCGTTGTAGCCGGTCAGCATGTTCAGGCCGAGCAGCGCGATCGCATAGACCAGCACCAGCGTGAACTGGAAGACGCGGTAGTTGCTGATGAGGAACGGCAACACACAAGCCCCGACCAGCAGCAGCGCCAGGCCGAGCAGCCGGTTGCGGCTCAACGCCGCGGGGGCGGCCTTGGGAATAGGGGACGTGGTGGCCATGCTGCTCAGACCCGGGTGATGTGCACTTTGCCGAACAGGCCGGAGGGTTTGATGACCAATACGCCGACGATCAGCACCAGCGCGACCGTGAGCTTCAGCTCGGTGCCGAGCAGCGAGCCGACCACGTTCTCGAGCACCCCGACGATGAAGCCGCCGAGCACCGCACCGCCGGGGCTGTCGATGCCACCGAGCAGCGCGGCCGCGAAGGCGTAGAGCAGGATGCCCGACATCATGTTGGGCTCCAGGAACACGGTGGGCGCCACCATCATGCCGGCGATCGAACCGATCGCCGCTGCCAGCCCCCAGCCGAGCGCGAGCATCCAGCCCACCCGCACGCCGACGAGCCGGCTCGACACCGGGTTCTGCGCCGCCGCGCGCATCGCAAGGCCCAGCGGCGTGAAGCGAAAGAACGCGAACACGAGCATCAGCACGACCAGCGTGATGCCGATCGAACCGAGCTCGTGCGAAGACACGTAGGAGTTGCCGAACAGCGGCGCCGTGGGGAACGGGCTCGGGAAGGGTTTGATCGTGTACGAGAAGATCCAGCCCGCGAGGCTGTTCATGATGACGAGCAGGCCGATGAAGACGATCACGACCGACAGGATCGGCGCGTTTTCCACCGGCTGCACGATCACGCGTTCGATCAATACGCCGAGCGCGAAGGCCACCGCGACGGTGATGAAGAACGCGGCCCAGTAGGGCATGCCGGCCTGGATCAGGCTCCACGAGATGTAGGTCGAGAACATCGCCAGTTCACCCTGTGCGAAGTTCACGAGGTGCGTGGCCTGGTAAATCATCACGAGGGCCAGCGCCACGCTGGCGTAGATGCCGCCGGTGGCGAGGCCCGAAAGCACTTGGTGAAGCAGCACGTTCATGGCGATCAGTAGCCCAGGTAGGAACGGCGAATCGCTTCGTCGCTGCGGATCGCGTCGGCCGTGCCCGAGATCACCACGCGGCCAGTTTCGAGCAGGTAGGCAGTGTCGGCCAGCTTGAGCGCGAGCGAGGCGTTCTGCTCCACCAGCAGCATGCTCACGCGACCCTGTTTGTTGATGGTGCGGAAGATCTCGAACAGCTCCTGCACGATGCGCGGCGCCAGGCCGAACGACGGTTCGTCGAGCAGCAGCAGGCGCGGCCGCAGCATCAGTGCGCGCGACACCGCGAGCATCTGCTGCTCGCCGCCCGAGAGCAGGCCGGCCTGCTGGCGGAAGCGTTCTTTCAGGCGCGGAAAGTAGCCGAACATGCGCTCGAAGTCGGCCGCCACCTCGGCCTTGTCGCTGCGCGTGTAGGCGCCCAGGCGCAGGTTTTCCTCGACGCTCAGGTTGACGAAGGTGCCGCGCCCGTCGGGCACGTGGGCCACGCCCAGGCGCACGATGCTCTCGGTGGCCTTGGCTTCGATGCGGGTGCCGGCGAGAACGATCTCGCCCTGTGTTTTCACCATGCCGCAGACCGCGCGCAGCGTCGTTGTCTTGCCCGCACCGTTGGCTCCGAGGATCGTCGTGATGCCACCTTCTTCGACTGAAAAGTCGATGCCGTGCAAGACCCGCGTCGGGCCGTATTGCGCGTGCAGGCCGCGCACTTCGAGAATGCGGGCCATCAGCTTTCCACCCCCAGGTAAGCGCGAATCACGTCTTCGTTGGACTGCACTTCGGCCGGCGTGCCGTCGGCGATCACGCGGCCGAAGTCGAGCGCCACCACCTTGTCGGAGATGCGCATCACCATGTTCATGTGGTGCTCGACCAGCAGCATCGTCAGCTTGAGCCGATCGCGCACGCCGCGCAACTGTTCCATCAACACGCCGACCTCTTCGTGGTTCAGGCCACCGGCCGGTTCGTCGAGCAACAAGAGCTTGGGACTGCTCGCCAGCGCGCGCGCCAGCTCCACACGCTTTTGCGTGCCGAAGGACAGGTCCATCACGCGGGTCTCGGCCACGCTCTTCATGTCGAGCAACTCGATCAATTCGTCGGCGTGCTCCTGGAGAGCGCGCTCTTCGCGCTTCACCTGGGGCAGGCGCAGCGCGTTGGCGAGAAAGCCGCTGCTCGTGCGGCAGTGGCCGCCGAGCATGATGTTCTGGCGCACCGTCATCGTGCGGAACAAGGCCAGGTTCTGGAAGGTGCGGCCGATGCCCAGAGCGGCGATGCCGTGCGGCGGGTGATCGACGACGGACAAGCCCTCGAACAGGATCGCACCCTCGTTGAAAGAGTAGAGCCGCGAGAGGCAATTGAACAGCGTCGTCTTGCCTGCGCCGTTCGGTCCGATCAGGCCGACGATGTGGCCTGCCGCGACAGAGAAAGACACCTTGTCGAGCGCCGTGATGCCGCCGAAGCGCACGGTCACACCGTCGACGCGGAGCAGTCCATCGGATGCAGCAGCTGATGCGATCTTCAACTCCCTTGCGGTTGCCCGGGTCACTTCGCCGACCGCGCCAGGCGGGCGGGATTCACGGTGACTCAGGGGCCAGAAGATATCGAGCCCTCAGGGAATTCAAAGGGGCTTTACCCTTGCTTTTGCAGTTTCGACCCCACAGACGAAGGGCCGCGAGAACGCAGTGACCGGCGCCGGCATCGGGGCATACTTTGTCGAATGAGCACTGCCCCCGGTTCCGCCGTCGCCCCGCCCTTCCAGGCCCTCAGCGCACTGATTCGCGGCCACGCGCAAGCCCGGCCGTCACGGCCCGCGTTGAGGCAAGGCGAGACCTGCATCGACTACGCCACGCTCGACGCGCTGATGGACCGCGTGGCCGCTTCGCTGCAGCGCGACGGCCTTCGATGTGGCGACGCCATCGCGATCTGCGCCCACGCCACACCGCTCTATGCCGTGGTGTTTCTCGGCGCGTTGCGCGCCGGCGTGGCGGTGGCGCCGCTGGCACCGTCGGTCACGCCGGAAAGCTTCGCGGCGATGCTCGGCGATGCGCAGGCGCGCCACTTGTTCGCCGACGCTGCGGCGCTCGACGCGCTGGGCGAAGCCGGCACCGCGCTGCACTGCATCGCCCTCGACGACGCGGCGCCGGGCGCAGCGTTCGAACACTGGCTGATGCCCGAAGGGTCGAAGCCCACGCCCATCGAAGCGCAGCCCGAGTGGCCGTTCAACATCATCTATTCCTCGGGCACCACCGGCCAACCCAAAGGCATCGTGCAGTCGCATGGCATGCGCTGGACCCACGTGATGCGCGGCGCCAGTTTCGGCTACAGCCCCGACACCGTGACGCTGCTCGCCACACCGCTGTATTCGAACACCACGCTGGTCGTGTTCTTCCCGACGCTGGCTTTCGGCGGCTGCGTGATCTTGATGGCCAAGTTCGACGCTGCCGGTTACCTGGCCCTGGCCGAACGCCACCGCATGAGCCACACGATGCTGGTGCCGGTGCAGTACCAGCGCCTGATGGCCTTGCCCGGTTTCGATGCCCACGACCTGTCGGCCACGCAGTTCAAGTTCTGCACCAGCGCGCCCTTCGCTGCGGCCCTCAAGGCCGATGTGCTCAAGCGCTGGCCCGGCGGGCTGGTCGAGTACTACGGCATGACCGAAGGTGGCGGCACCTGCATCCTCGCCGCGCACGAACACCCGGGCAAGCTGCACACCGTGGGCCAGCCCGCGCTCGGCCACGACATCCGGCTGATCGACGACAACGGCGTCGAGCTGCCGGAACAGGCCAGAAGAGAGGGTCAGACCGGCGAAGTCGTCGGCCATTCGGGCGGCATGATGACCGGCTACCACGGCCAGCCCGAGAAGACACGCGAAGCCGAATGGTTCGCGCCCGACGGCAAGCGGTTCATCCGCACCGGCGACATCGGCCGCTTCGACGAAGACGGCTTCCTGACCCTGATGGACCGCAAGAAAGACATGGTCATCAGCGGCGGTTTCAACATCTACCCGAGCGACCTCGAAGCGGTGCTGCGCGAGCACCCGGCCGTGGCCGACGTGGCGGTGGTCGGTGTGCCGTCGGTTCAGTGGGGTGAAACGCCGGTCGCGTTCGTGGTGCCGCGCGCTGGCGCGAGCGAGACGGCGAACGATCTGATGCAATGGATGAACCAGCGCGTCGGCAAGACCCAGCGGCTCGCCGCATTGAAGTACATCGGCGAGCTGCCGCGCAGCGCCATCGGCAAGGTGCTCAAGCGCGAGCTGCGCGACACCTACACGGCCAAGCACTGACACAGGAGCACCCATGACGACCCCAAACACCACCACCTACCACCCGCTCGGCGCGAGCGGCCTGAAGGTCTCGAAGCTCTGGCTCGGCACGATGATGTTCGGCGACCAGACCGACGGGGTGCAGGCCGCCAGCATCGTCGACGCCTCTCGCGACGCCGGCATCAACGCGATCGACACCGCCAACGCGTATGCGGCCGGCGAGTCCGAGCGCATCACCGGCCGGCTGATCGCCGCGGACCGCGAGCACTGGGTGCTCGCCACCAAGCTCGCCAACCCGATGGGCACAGGCCCGAACGAGCGTGGCCTGTCGCGCAAGCACATGATGAGCGCGGTCGACGCGAGCCTGAAGCGCCTGAACACCGACTATGTGGACGTGCTCTACCTTCATCGTGAAGATGCGAGCACGCCGCTCGAAGAGACGCTCGTGGCCGTCGCACAGCTGATCGAGCGTGGCAAGGTGCACCACTTCGGCGTCTCGAACTTTCGCGCCTGGCGTGTGGCGCGTGTGGCCGAGATGTGCCGCGCTATGGGCATCCCGCAACCCGTCGTGTGCCAGCCACCGTACAACGCCATGTCACGCCAGATCGAGACCGAGCTGCTGCCCTGCTGCGCGCACTACGGCCTGGGTGCCGTCGTCTACAGCCCGCTCGCGCGCGGTGTGCTGAGCGGCAAGTACAAGGCCGGTGTGGCACCGCCCGAAGGCTCGCGTGCCGCCCGCAACGACATGCGCATCATGCAGACCGAGTTCCGGCCCGAGTCGCTGGCACTGGCAGAGAAGATGGCCGGGCACGCCCGCGCGCGCGGCCTCACGCCGACGCAGCTGGCACTCGGCTGGGTCTGGAACAACACGCTGGTGAACGGCGTGATCGGCGGGCCGAAAACGCTGACGCAGTGGCAGGACTACCTCGACGCGCTGCACACGCCGTTCAGCACCGAAGACGAGGCCTTCGTCAGCGCGCTTGTGGCCACCGGCCACGCGTCGACACCCGGCTACAACGACCCGCAATACCCGTTGACCGGCCGGGTCGCGCGCATCGGCGTCAGCGTGGCTTGAATTCGGCGAAGACCCGCGTGGCGATCACGTCGACCTGCGACGAAGACATCTCGAACACGCCGCCCCAGCTCGCCGCCGAGTTCGTGTCGTAGAGCTGCTCGCCGAAACGCTGGCCGGTCGCCAGATCCGAGAAGCCGATCTTCGACTCGATGAAGGCCGAGCCTGCCATGAAGCCGAGGAAGATTCGTGCGCCGACGCTGACCTTGCGGTAGTCGACGACATGCACGGTGAGCAAGGTGCCCACGTCGCCCGCGGCTTGAGCCTCGCCTTCCTGCATCGAAAAAGCGATCCCGGCCTCCTTGGCGTGGTCGGCGAACGTGGCGCGCCATTCTTCCTTGAAGGCGGCCCAGTCGCGGGCCTCGACGGCGTCTTTGCTGCCGGTGACCCTGAGCACGATCTTCTTCGCCGATTCGACCGGCACACGAACCGGCTGCAACGAGGCCGGTGACGCCACCGGCGCGGCCGCAGACGCGGCGGGAGCGCTTGAATTCGTCTGAGCCGTGGCGCCGCCGGCCGCCAGCAAGGAAATCGCCGTGACGCACACGAACACAAGAGCTTTCATCCGTTCTCCCGAAACGTGGTTGTGAAGCGGCGCAGTATAGAAAGGTCAGGGCCGCTGCCGGCAGCTCTGTCATCATTGCCACTGCGCTGATTTCTCTCCTTCGAAGACCATGAACACGACCCCCCAACGCCACGACGTGCTGATCATGGGCGGCGGCCTCGCCGGCCTGACGCTCGCGCTGCAGCTGAAGAAGCGCTTCGCCGAGCTCGACGTGCTGGTGCTCGAGCGCCGCTCGCACCCGGTGCCGATCGCCGCGCACAAGGTCGGCGAATCGTCGGTCGAGATCGGCGCGCACTACTTCGACAAGGTGCTCGGCCTGAAGGCCCACCTCGACGCCAACCAGCTGCGCAAGTTCGGCTTCCGCTTCTTCTTCTCCGAAGGCCGGCGCGACATCGACCAGGTGACCGAGATCGGCGCGAGCCGCTTTCTTTCGGTGCCGAGTTACCAGCTCGACCGCGGCATCTTCGAGAACTTTCTGGCCGAAGAAGCGCAGCGTGTCGGCGTGAAGTTCATCGACAACGCCGTCGTGCGCCAGATCGAGCTGAGCGAAGGCGCCGACGAGCACCGCGTGGTCTGCGAATACGAGGGCGCGCAGCACATGCTGTCGGCCCGCTGGGTCGTGGACGCCTGCGGCCGCGCCGGCCTGCTCAAGCGCAAGCTCGGCCTTGCCGAGACCAACGCACACGCGGCCCACGCGATCTGGTTTCGCATCAAGGACCGCATCACGATCGACGACTGGACCGGCAACACCGCATGGCGCGAGCGCTGCGAGCCGCAGGCGCGCTGGTTGTCGACCAACCACCTGGTCGGCGCGGGTTACTGGGTCTGGCTGATCCCGCTCGCGTCGGGCTCGCATTCGGTCGGCATCGTGGCCGACCCGCGCATCCACCCGCTCGAGACGATGGACAGCTTCGAGAAGGCCATGACCTGGTTCGAGAAATACCAGCCGCGCCTGTTCGACGAGCTCGACGGCAAGCGCGAGCTGCTGCAGGACTTCGCTTTTTTCAAGCGCTTTTCCTACGGCTGCAAACAGGTGTTCTCGGCCCAGCGCTGGGCGCTCACCGGCGAGGCCGGCCTGTTCCTCGACCCGTTCTACTCACCCGGCAGCGACTTCATCGCGATCGGCAACACCTACATCACCGAGCTGATCGCGCTCGACCGTGCCGGCCAAAAACTCGGCGCGCACGCCCACGTCTACGACCAGCTGTTCCACTCATTCTACGAAAGCACGCTGG
>JANYFX010000517.1 GCA_025359585.1 Rhizobacter sp.
GCCGGCGCTGCCGACAACTCGCTGCTCAAACTCACGCTGTCGCAGGTGGCGCCGATCCTCCCGTACCTGTTTCTGGTGCTGATCCTGATCTTCAGGCCCAAGGGCTTGATGGGCACACGCGAGGGCTGACGCATGAACAACTCAGCCAAACAATTCGGCGCCCTCGGGCCCCGCGATCTCATCGTCTGGGGCGTGTTCGCGCTCGTGCTGCTGGTTGCGCCGCAAATCTTCACCAGCGGCCTGGCGGTCACGATGCTGTCTCAGATCGGCATCGCGATCGTCGCCTGCCTGTCGTTCAACATGCTGCTGGGGCAGGGTGGCATGCTGAGCTTCGGCCATGCCGTGTACTCGGGTCTTGGCTCGTACGTGGCGATCCACGCGTTGAAGGCAGCCGGTGGTGGCAGCTTTCCGGTGCCGGTGAGCCTGATCCCGCTGGTCGGTGGTGTCGCGGGCCTGGGTTTCGCGGTGCTGTTCGGTTTTGTGACGACCAAGAAGTCGGGCACCACCTTCGCGATGATCACGCTCGGCATCGCCGAGCTGGTGTTCGCGATGTCGTTGATGATCCCCGAGTTCTTCGGCGGCGAAGGCGGCGTGTCGGCGAATCGTGTCATCGGCAAGAGCACGACCGGCATCACCTTCGGGCCGCAGATTCAGGTGTACTACCTGATCGCGCTCTACACCATCGTGTGCACCGCGCTGATGTACGCCTTCACGCGCACGCCGCTCGGCCGCATGCTCAACGCGGTGCGCGACAACCCCGAGCGGGTCGAGTTCATCGGCTACAACACGCAGCGGGTGCGCTACATCTCGTTCATCATCGCCGGCTTCTTCGCCGGCATCGCGGGCGGCATGTACGCGCTGAACTTCGAGATCGCGACCGCCGAAGTGGTGGGTGCCGGGCGCTCGGGCGCCTACCTGCTGTTCACCTTTCTCGGGGGTGCGACTTTCTTCTTCGGGCCGATCATCGGTGCGATCTTGATGGTGGTGGCCTTCGTGCTGCTGTCTGAATTCACCAAAGCCTGGCTGCTCTACCTCGGCCTCGTGTTCCTGCTGATGGTGATGTACGCGCCCGGCGGCATCGCCAGCCTGATCATGATGAACCTGCGGGTCTACATGTTCGGAAAGCTGAAGGGGCTGCTCGGTTGGTACGCCTTGCTGGCGCTCACCGGCATCGCCACCTTCTGCGGTGTCTCCGCGATGATCGAGATGGTCTACCACCTGCAGCTCAACGAAGCCATGGGGCCGGTGATGCGTTTCATGGGCGTCGAACTGAATGCCAAGTCGCTCGGCAGCTGGATGGGTGCGCTGGCGCTGAGCGTGGTCGGCTTCGTGCTGTTCGAGCTCACGCGCAGGCGCTTCGCCGGGCACTGGGGCGAAGTGCAGGGCCAGATCGAAGCGGCGATTCGTGCCAGGGAGGCCGCATGAGCACGTCGCAATTCGCGGTCGAACTGAAAGACCTGCGCAAGTCCTTCGGCAAGACCGAGATCATCCGCGGCACCAACCTGGCGGTGTTGCCCGGCGAGCGCGTGGCGATCATCGGGCCGAACGGCGCGGGCAAGTCGACGCTGTTCAATCTGATCAGCGGGCGCTTCGGTGCCACCAGTGGCGAGATCTTGTTGAACGGGGAAAACATCGCCGGCCTCGCACCTTACGAGATCAGTCGCCGCGGCCTGGCGCGCAGCTTCCAGATCACCAACATCTTCGGCCGCCTCTCGGTGTTCGAGAACCTGCGCTGCGGTGTGCTCTGGTCGATGGGCTACAAGTACGCGTTCTGGAAATTCCTGGCCGGGCTGCGTGATGCCAACGAACGGGCCGAGCAGCTGATGGAGATGATCAAGCTCGGCCGCAAGCGCGACACACTGGCGATGAACCTCACCTACGCCGAACAGCGCGCACTCGAGATCGGGGTGACCATCGCCGGCGGTGCCGACGTGGTGCTGCTCGACGAACCCACCGCCGGCATGAGCAAGAGCGAAACGGCGCGTTTCATCGAGCTGATCCGCGAAGTCACGGTCGGCAAG
>JANYFX010000531.1 GCA_025359585.1 Rhizobacter sp.
TGTCGATGCCGACCAGCAGCACACCCAGCGACGCGAGCCAGGCGATGGTTTCGGGCGCGAAGGCGGAGAACTCGGGTGACCAGGCGGTCGGCGCTTTCAGGCAGGTGCGCACCAGCACGCGGAGTGGCATGTCGGCACTGACAAAAGCGCGCAGATGTTCAGGTGTGATCAGCGCACCGCAGCCGATCGCGTGCATCACGCGGCAGGGGCCGAGGTAGGGCACGAGGTCGACCTCACCGATGGCCGGCGCGCCCGGCCCGTAGTGCAGCGGCGCGTCGGCATGCGCGCCGATGTGCGGCGACATCGTGATCGCGCTGATGTTGACCGGGCAGCCGGGGCCGATCTGCGCCGTCCACTGCTGTGAGTAGCCGGTGTCGCCGGGGAAGAGTGGCGAATCAGCGGCGATCGGCGGAGAGAGGTCCCAGAGTTTTTTCATGGCGGTGCAAAGGTAGCACCGCCAAATCACACGTGGTGTCGGTTTTTTCGGACAGCCGCCGGCCGATTCTTCCGAGCAGCAGGTACTCCATGAGTGCCTTCTGCATGTGCATGCGGTTTTGGTTCCGGCCCGGCGCTGGCGCGCCTTGACATCGCTTCGCGATATGAGCCTGCACCGAAACAGGATGCCGGCGCTGCGCGCCGCGTCCGAACCGGCTTTCAGCCGATCCGGCCGAGCAAAAGGTACTCCATGAGTGCCTTTTGCACGTGCATCCTGTTTTCCGCCTCGTCCCAGACGACGGACTGCGGTCCGTCAATCACTTCGGCCTCGACCTCTTCACCGCGGTGCGCGGGCAGGCAGTGCATGAACAGCGCATCGGGCTTGGCGGCTTTCATCATCTCAAGATCAACGCACCAGTCGGCAAAGGCCTTTTTGCGGGCTTCGTTCTCGGCCTCGTAACCCATGCTGGTCCACACGTCGGTGGTGACGAGGTGCGCGCCGCGGCAGGCGTCGAGCGGGTGCTTGAAAACCTTCACGCACTCGGTGTTGCTCACGCCGGCCACCTTGGCGTCGATCTCGTAGCCGGTGGGCGTGCTCACGTGCAGCGTGAAGCCGAGCGTGTCGGCGGCCTGCAGCCAGGTGTTGGCCATGTTGTTGCCGTCACCGACCCAGGCCACGACCTTGCCCTTGATGTCACCGCGCTGCTCGATGTAGGTGAACACGTCGGCGATGATCTGGCACGGGTGGTATTCGTTGGTCAGGCCGTTGATCACCGGCACGCGCGAGTTGGCGGCGAAGGCTTCGAGCTTCGTCTGCTCGTAGGTGCGGATCATCACGATGTCGACCATGCGGCTGATCACACGCGCGCTGTCTTCGATCGGCTCGGCGCGGCCGAGCTGGCTGTCGCCGGTGGTCAGGTTCACGACCGAGCCGCCCATCTGGTACATGCCGGCCTCGAAGCTCACGCGGGTGCGGGTGCTGGCCTTCTCGAAGATCATCGCCAGCGTGCGGTCGACGAGCGGTGTGTACTTCTCGTAGTTCTTGAAGCGCTTCTTGATCGTGGCGGCGCGCTCGAACAGGTACGTGTACTCCTCGGCGCGCAGGTCCTTGAACTGAAGGTAGTGCTTGATGAGGCTCATGCCGGGTTTCATCACGAGGCTTCGGAGAGAAAGGCCTTGATCAGCGGGCACAGGATCGCCACGATCTGCGCGGCTTCATCGGCGCTCAGGATCAGCGGCGGAACCAGGCGGATCACGCGGTCGGCGGTGACGCTCAACATCAAGCCAGCCTTCGCGGCGCGGCCGAGGATGTCGCCGCAGGGACGATCGAGCGCGATGCCGAGCATCAGGCCCTGGCCGCGCACTTCGACGACGCCCTTCACGCCCGCGAGCTCACGCTCCAGGCCCGATTTGAGCAGGGCGCCGACGGTCGCCGCGTTGGCGAGCAGGCCGTCTTCTTCCATGATGCGGATTGTCTCGACCCCGGCGCGCATCGCCAGCGGGTTGCCGCCGAAGGTGGTGCCGTGGTTGCCCGGGCCGAACACGTTCGCGGCCTTCGGCCCGCAGACGACGGCACCGACCGGCACGCCCGAGCCGAGGCCCTTGGCGAGCGGCATCACGTCGGGGTGGATGCCGGCCCACTGGTGCGCGAACCACTTGCCGGTGCGGCCCATGCCGCACTGCACTTCGTCGAGCATCAGCAGCCAGTCGTTCTCGTCGCAGACGCGGCGCACTTCGCGCAGGTATTCGACCGTAGCCGGGTGGATGCCACCTTCGCCCTGGATCACTTCGAGAAACACCGCGACCACGTTCTTGTGCGTGTTGGCAACCTCCTCGATCGCGGCCACGTCGTTCAGTGGCACGCGCACAAAACCTTCGACCAGCGGGCCGAAGCCGGCCTGCACCTTCGGGTTGCCGGTGGCCGACAGCGTGGCGATCGAGCGGCCGTGGAACGCAGCTTCGTAGACGACGATCTCGGGCCGGTCGATGCCCTTGTCGTGGCCGAACTTGCGCGCGATCTTGATCGCGCATTCGTTGGCTTCCAAGCCCGTGGAGCAGAAGAACACATTGCTCAGGCCCGACAGCTCGCACAGCTTGGCGGCGAGCTGCTCCTGCAGCGGCACGAGGTAGTAGTTCGAGCTGTGGATCAGCTTGCCGATCTGCTCCTGCAGGGCCGGCACCAGTTTGGGATGGGCATGCCCCAGCGTGTTGACGGCGATGCCGCCCAGCCCGTCGAGGTACTTCTTGCCATCGGTGTCCCAGACCCAGCAGCCTCGCCCGTGCGAGAGCGCCAGCGGCAGGCGGCCGTAGGTGTGCATCACATGGGGTTCGGGGGAGACGGGCAGCTTGTCCGGGGCGTTCATGGCAGGGACTCCAGAAGAGAGCTTCAATGAAATGGGCGGGAGTGCTCGAATGTCACGTCCCGCCCTGCGCCGATTCTAAAGCGGGGCCGGGACCTGACGATGACAACGGCATGCACTCCCCGATCATCGGCACGGATCGTGCTGCACTGCAACACATCCACGGCACAATGGCGCGTGCCGCACAACGGCCGTTCCGGACCGAGGGCCCTGCATGGCCGACCACCGCCGGCCTCACCGAACCGATGACCAGCCCCAAGCCACGCGAGTTTTTCATTCAGGGTGTCACCCGGGACGGCCAGACCTTCCGCCCGAGCGATTGGGCCGAACGGCTGGCGGGTGCCATGTCGTGCTTCCGGCCCGACGGCGTGCAGGGTGGTATCGGTGCCTACATCGGTTATTCGCCGCTGTGCGTGCCGCGTGTGATCAACGGCATCAAGTGCGTGATCGTCAGCGAGGCGCTCAAGGGCGTGGAGCCGATGGCCTGGGACTTCGTGATGAACTTCGCCCGTGACAACCAGCTGCAGCTGACCGAGGCCTGCCTCGTGCCCGAAGCGCCGAAACCGCGTTAGTCTCCGGCCGGCCAAAAAGCAAAAAGGCTCGCAATGCGAGCCTTTTGTTGTGCGCCGGAAACCGGATCAGGCGGCGACAGCCAGTGCCTTGACCTTGGCCGACAGGCGGCTCTTGTGGCGTGCTGCCTTGTTCTTGTGGAACAGGCCCTTGTCGGCGACCGAGTCGATCACGGCCTGGGCGTTCTTGAACACCTCGGCGGCCTTGACCTTGTCACCGGCGATCACGGCCTTCTGGACATTCTTGATGACGGTGCGGAACTTCGAACGCAGCGCCGTGTTGGCGGCGTTCAGTTTCACGTCTTGCCGCACGCGCTTCAGACCCGAAGCGATGCGAACTGTCTTTTTCTTGGCTTTGGAGGTGGTGGCCATATTAGAGCTTGAGCAATTGGAGCAAAGAGCGCGAGTATAGCATCGGCCTTCAAGCCGCTGCAATCCGCGCGCTGGCCGGGCGCGGGCGCTCCCTATAATTCGCCCGGTCTGCCTTGCCGAGCGGCCCTCACCCGGCGCCACACTGTCGTTCATGAACCTGCTGCGGGCCGCGTCCTCTGTTTCCCTGTTCACGCTGGCCTCGCGCATATCCGGTCTGGGGCGCGAAATTCTGGTGGCGTCGATGTTCGGCGCGGGGGCAAGTGCCGACGCCTTCAACGTCGCGTTCCGCATTCCGAACCTGCTGCGCCGCCTGTTCGGCGAAGGCGCGTTCGCGCAGGCTTTCGTGCCCGTGCTCGCCGCCACCCGGGCGGTCGAAGGCGACGATGTCACGCACCGTTTGATCGACGCCGTCGCCACCGTGCTGTTCTGGGCCTTGCTCGTCACCTGCGTGGTCGGTGTGGTCGCGGCGCCCGTGGTCGTCTGGACGATGGGCTCGGAGCTGGCGCAGTTCGACAACGCGGTCGTGATGACACGCTGGATGTTCCCCTACATCGGTTTCATTTCGCTCGTGTCGCTGTGCTCGGGCGTGCTCAACACCTGGAAGCGCTTCGCGGTGCCCGCCGCCACGCCGGTGCTGCTGAACATCGCGGTGATCGGCGCCGGCTGGGGCCTGGCGCCGGTGTTCAAGCGCTGGGGTGTCGAGCCGATCTACTCGCTCGCGGTCGGCGTGATGATCGGTGGCGTGCTGCAGCTCGCGCTGCAGGTGCCGGCGCTGCTGCGCATCGGCCAGTTGCCGCGCATCGGCTTGCGCTGGGGCGCCGTTCGCGGCGCCTGGTCCCACCCGGGGGTCAAGCGCGTGCTGCGGCAGATGGGGCCGGCGCTGGTCGGCGTCTCGGTCGCGACGCTGTCCTTGATCATCAACACCCAGATCGCTTCGCGCCAGGGCGTGGGTGCCGTCTCGTGGCTGACCTACGCCGACCGCTTGATGGAATTCCCGACCGCGCTGCTCGGCGTGGCGCTCGGCGTCGTGCTGATCCCGCAGCTCTCGGCCGCGCAAGCGCGCAACGACGTGCCGGTGTACTCGGGCCTGCTCGACTGGGGCCTGCGCCTGGCGCTGCTGCTGGCGCTGCCCTGTTCGGTCGCGTTGCTCGTGTTCCCGGACGCACTCCTGGCCACGCTGTTTCACCGCGGCGCGTTCACGGCCGAGGCCGTGCGGCAATCGGCGACGGCGCTGATGGGCTACGGCGCGGGGCTGCTCGGCATCATCGGCGTGAAGATTCTCGCGCCGGGCTTCTATGCGCGGCAAGACGTGCGCACGCCGGTGCGCATTGCCGTCACGGTTCTGGTCCTCACCCAGTGTTTGAACTTCGTGTTCGTGCCTTACCTGAAACATGCCGGCCTGGCGCTGTCGATCGGCATCGGCGCGGTGGTCAACGCCGTGTGGCTCTTCATCGGCCTGCGCCGCGCCGGCTGGTACACGCCCGCGTCGGGTTGGCTCGCGTTCGGGCTGCGGGTGCTGGTGGCGACGGCTCTGCTCGGTGCGTTGCTCAGCTGGGCCGCGCAGGCCTTCGACTGGGTCGCGCTCGGCGCGCACGAAGGCCGCCGCATCGGGCTCATGGCCGCTTTCCTCGGCGGAGCTGCGGCGGTGTATTTCGTGGCGCTCGCGGCGATGGGCGTCCGGCTTCGCCATTTCATGCGGCGCGGCTAAACTGACCGTATGCCCGGCCCATTGCAATTCGAGACGCCCAGCGCCCTTGAATTTTTCACCACACTGGTGGCCGACGACGCGAGCCTGTCGCTGGTCGAAGCTGCGGTTTCCATCGCGCAAGACGAGTTTCCGCAGCTCGACACGCTCGGCGTGCTGGCCGAGATCGACCAGCTCGCGGCCCGCCTGAAACGCCGTTTCCCGATCGACGCGGTGCCGGTCCAGCGCCTGCGCTGGCTCAACCGCTTCTTCTTTCAGGAGCTCGGGTTCGCCGGCAACGTCAACAACTACTACGACCCGCACAACAGCTACCTGCATTCGGTGCTGGCGACAAGGCGTGGCATACCGATCACGCTGGCCGTGCTCTACATCGAGCTGGCCACGCAGATCGGCCTGACGGCACGCGGCGTCTCGTTCCCCGGCCACTTCCTTGTCAAGCTGCGCATGCCGCAGGGCGAGGTCGTGATCGACCCCTTCACCGGCCACTCGCTGTCGCGCGACGAGCTCGACGAGTTGCTGGCGCCCTACAAGCGCAACCGTGGTCTGCAGGGCGACTTCGACGCACCGCTCGGCCTGTTCCTGCAAACCGCCACGGCGCGCGACGTGCTCGCGCGCATGCTGCGCAACCTGAAGGAAGTGCACCGCGCCGCCGGTGACCTGCAGCGGCTGCTGGCGGTGCAGCAGCGCCTGGTCGTGCTGCTGCCGCAGGCCTGGGAGGAGCGCCGCGACCGCGGCCTGGTCTGCGCCGATCTGGGCCTCGACGCTGCCGCCGCGCGCGACCTCTCGGCCTACCTTGAGCACGTGCCCGACGCGAGCGACCGCACGTTGATCGCCCACCGCCTGGCCGCGCTCGGCGGCGCCGGCGGATCGCTGCGACTGCACTGACGCGGCACGCCGCGCCGCGCCGGG
>JANYFX010000539.1 GCA_025359585.1 Rhizobacter sp.
CCAGCTCGCGCGCGCGGCGCGTGCAGCCTGGGATGATGAGACATGAAGAAGAAGTGGTTGCTCGGCTCTGTTCTCGCGGCGCTGGTCGCGCCGCTCGCGATGGCCCAGCAAGGCCAGGTCAACGTGATCTGCTCGGTGCAGGCCGACTGGTGCAACATGATCCAGACCGTGTTCGCCAAGAGCACCGGCATCAAGGTCAACATGTCGTTGAAAGGCTCGGGCGAAGCGCTCGCGCAGCTGATCGCCGAGAAGGCGAACCCGAAGACCGACGTGTGGTTCGGCGGCACCGGCGACCCGCACTTGCAGGCGGCCGAAAGCGACCTGAGTGCCGAATACAAGTCGGCGTCGTTGCCGCAGTTGCATGCCTGGGCGCAGCAGCAGGCGCAACAGTCCGGCTACAAGACCGTCGGCATCTATTCGGGGCCGCTCGGCTTTGGGTACAACACCGAGTTGCTCGCGAAGAAGAAACTCGCGGCGCCGACGAGCTGGGCCGACTTGCTCAAGCCCGAGTACAAAGGCGAGATCCAGGTGGCGAACCCCGCTTCCAGCGGCACCGCGTACACGATGATCGCCACGCTCGTGCAACTGATGGGCGAAGACAAGGCCTTCGAGTACCTCAAGGGCTTGCACAAGAACGTCAGCACCTACACACGCTCGGGCACAGGGCCGATCAAGGCGGTGGCGCGCGGCGAAACGGCGGTGTCGATCAGCTTCGTGCACGACGGGCCGGGTGAGAAGCTGCAGGGCTTTCCGGTCGCGACCGTCACGCCGAGCGAAGGCACCGGCGCCGAGATCGGCTCGATGAGCATCATCAGGGGCGCGCGCAACCTTGAGCAGGCGAAGAAGTTCTACGAATGGGCGCTCACGCCGCAGGCGCAGCAGTTCGGCGCTGCCGCCAAGCAGTACCAGCTGCCGTCGAACAAGAGCACGCCGGTCGACCCGAACGTGCCCGACTTCAAGAAGATCAAGCTGATCAACTACGACTACGCGAAGTACGGCGCGAGTGCCGAGCGCCGCAGGTTGATCGCGCGCTGGGAAAAAGACGTCAATTCCCTTCCGAAATGATCGCGCGCTGAGATGAGCGCTTCGGCTCGCGCCTTGCATCGGGCGCACACGGCCATCGGCGGCTGGCTGCTGCTCGGAGCGGTGTCGTTCCTGCTGCTGCCGTGGTACTTCCTCGCCGACAAGTCGGTGTTGCAAGCGCTGCCCGGCGTGTTCGGTGGTGCCGACACCGCAAGCGGCGCGGTGCAGGCAGCGCTGCACGGCAAGCCGTGGTTGTGGGTGGCGTTGCTCGGCCTCGTGATCGCCGCCTCAGGTTGGCGTTTGCAGCCAGGGCGTACGCAGGGCCGGTGGCTGTCGGTCGGCGCCGGCATCGGCTTGATCGGCCTCTTGTTCAGCGGCTTCGCGATCGGCGCGAAGGGCTGGTCGTTCGAGTGGATGAACGCGGCCTTCGGCGCGCTCGCCGCCGGCCAGTTCGGCATCGGCCTGGGCGCGGCACTGACGCTGGTGGCGCTGCTGATGCTGCTCGGTGCCGGCGTCGCGCGGCTCGGCTACTTCCGCGGCGATGTGTTCGTGGCGAGCGCGGTCATCTTCTGCGGCGCGCTGATGGCATTGTTCGTCGCGCTGCCGGTGTTGCGCGCGCTGGCCGGCGCCTTCTTCAACGAAGCCGGCGACTTCGCGGTGGGCGCGGTGTGGGAACGCATCGGCAACGAGCGCACCTGGGGCCTGAGCTGCGTCGTCGGCGGGCAGCGCTGCGGTGTGGCCTGGAACACCTTGTTCCTTGCGCTGATCACCGCCGCAGGAACGACGGTTCTCGGCACGATGATCGCGCTGCTCGCCGAGCGCGGCTCGCAGCGCTTGAAGAAGCCGCTGAACATGCTGGCGCTGCTGCCCATCATCACGCCGCCGTTCGTTGTCGGGCTCGGGCTGATCCTGCTGTTCGGCCGCGCCGGCATCGTCAACCAGTTGCTCGAAGCGGCCTTCGGTATCACGCCGACCCGCTGGTTCTACGGCGCCTTCGGTGTCTGGCTGGCGCAGCTGTTCGCGTTCACGCCGATCGCCTTCATGATCATGCGCGGCGTGGTCGCCGGCATCAGCCCGTCGCTCGAAGAAGCGGCGCAGACACTGCGCGCCGACCGCCGCACGACCTTCTTCACGGTGACGCTGCCGCTTCTGAAACCGGGTCTCGCCAACGCTTTCCTCGTCGGCTTCATCGAGAGCATCGCCGACTTCGGCAACCCCATCGTCGTCGGCGGGCAGTTCTCGGTGCTGTCGACCGACATCTTCTTCGCGATCGTCGGTGCGCAGTACGACCAGGGCCGCGCGGCGTCGCTCGCCATGATCCTCACGGTGTTCGCGCTGCTCGTGTTCGTGGTCCAGCGCAAGCTGCTCGGCAACACGAGCTTCACCACGGTCTCGGGCAAGGGCGACGCCGGTGTGCCGATGGCTTTGCCCGACGGCCTGCGCCGATTCATTCTCGGCGTGACCTTGCCGTGGCTCGCGTTCACCGTCGTCGTCTACCTGTTCGCTTTTGCCGGCGGCTTCGTGCAGACCTGGGGCCGCGACTACACGCCCACGCTCAAGCACTTCATCACCGCGTTCGACATGCAGTGGGGCGAGTTCGGGCTGGTGTGGGCCGGCACGGCGTGGAACTCGCTGTTCACCACGCTGAAACTTTCGGCCATCGCCGCGCCGATCTGCGCCGGGCTCGGGCTGCTGATCGCGTGGCTGCTGGCGCGCACCGAATTCAAAGGGCAGGGCGGTTTCGAGTTCGGCGCGCTGCTCGCGTTCGCGATCCCCGGCACCGTGCTCGGCGTGAGCTACATCCTGGCCTTCAACGTGCCGCCCTTCGAGCTGACCGGCACCGGTCTCATGTCACGCCAAGATTAATCATCAGTCACCCGCCGAATGGGCAAAACAATTCCACGAGACCGAAATCCAAATGGCCGCATAATCCACCGACTTCCCCGTCCACTAAATCAGACCTCGCTCAAAGCGCGCTTGTGACACTTTCTGATACCGCCTGCAGATCTGCATAGTGCGCTTTTA
>JANYFX010000592.1 GCA_025359585.1 Rhizobacter sp.
GCAGCGTGCGTTTGGTCTCGTCGAGGTCGGTCACACGCTGGCCACCGAGCAGGATCTCGCCGCTGTCGGGCCGGTCGATCAAACCGCACAGGTTCAGGATCGTGCTCTTGCCGCTGCCCGACGGGCCGGTCAGCGCGAGCAGCTCGCCGCGCTGCACCGCCAGGTCCACCCCCTGCAGCGCCGGTATCACGTGCTGGCCGAGGCGATAGGTCTTGCGCACCTCATGCAATTCGACAACCGGACCACGCAGCGGCGTGTTCATGCCGCCGCCTTCAGCAGCGCGCGCGCCTTGTCGGCCTGCGGCGCGTTGCGGCTGATCACCTCGTTCAGAAAACGCTGTGCGTCCTCGACACGTTTGTCTTTCGTGGCCGTTGATGCCGCGAGAATCCACACCGTGCCCTGAAACGGCAGCGGTGCGGTGGCGAACAAGGGGCTGGCCAGCACCTCGTCGAGCAGCTTGGTGCCACGCGCGCCACGGTTCATGAACCCGGGCATCGCGAGGAAGGTGTTGGCCGCGACGAAGCGCACTTCGAGCGAGCCGGGGGTGCCGTGCTGCAAGGCCGCGTCGTGGGCCGGCGTCAACAACGCAAGCGCCTTGTCGACCAGCGCCAGGCCGTCTTCGGCGTAGCCCATCTTCTTCCACGGCATGGCGGTGTTCTTCGCCTTCATCGCTTCGCTCGCGCCGGCGTAGGCCATCAGCACCGGGTTGGCGGGCTCGGCCTTGAGCAGGCTGGCAAACTCGTCGGCGGCCTTGTCGATGGCGTTGTTGTCACCGGCAGAGGCTTGCGAGAACAGCTGGAACGCGCTCTGGAATGCCGGCTCGGGCGCGGCGCGCGCCTGGCTGGCGGCGGCCAGCACGGCCAGCACCAGCACGGTGGCGACGACGGCTTGCTGCAAAGTCTTCGGGTTGAATCGGTGGGTCATGGCGGGCTCCTGAAAGAGGGGTTTGATCGGACCAGTGGAGCGAAGCGTAGGCAGCGGGCGCAGCGGATGCAGCCGGCATGCGACGAGCGGGCGGCGCGCGGCGCGGAACGCCGCCGGCCGGGCGCGAGATGCGGGCGAGTCCGGCCTCTTTCGGGCTGTCGCGGGCCGGTGCAGCCTGTCGGCCCGCCTCTGCAGCCCGTCGCAAGCGGCTGGCCGCCCGGGGCGGCCGCCTTTAGAGTCCGGCTCATCGCAAATGCGCCCCGGTCTCTTCCCCATGCCCACCCCCTCTTCGATCCCCACCACCGGCTGGCAGCGCTTTACCGCCGGCGCCGTGCGCCTGTTCCACGACTACGCGAACTGGCTGGTCAGCATCACCTGGAAGCGCTTTTTCGTGCTCTCGCTGCTGCTCTTGATCACCGTGGGCGTGCTGGGCAGCGCCCTGCCACGCTGGACCGTGACCGAGGTGCACGACACGCCGTCGTTCCGCGCGCCAGCGCCACCGAAGCCGCCGAAAGTGCCCGGCATCAGGATCGAGAAAAGCGGCAAGAGTTCGAGCGACGACGACGTCACGATCTCGATCAACAAGAACGGCGTGCAGATCACGCCGCGCTCGCGCGCCACGGACAACGCCGCGGCGGCCGCTGCGGCAGCTTCTGCGGCAGCTTCGGCGGCCGCCGCTGCGGCCAGCGCGGCGCACGGCGCATCGGCAGGGGCATCGGGCGCCGCTTCGTCTTCGGTCGCGATCACGGCCGGCGAGAGCGGCGTCGAGATCAAGCTGCCGCCCGGCGCCACCAGCGAAGCGGTGCGCGAAGCGGTGGAAGAGGCTCGCCAGGCGGTGGTCGAGGCGATCCAAGAGTCGCGCCAGGCCGCGCAGGAAGCGGCCGATGCGGCGATGGAGGCAGCCGATGCCAGCCGCAGCGCCGAGCGCCAATATGTCCGCACCCGCACCGTGCGCCCCGAAGACTCGCTGATGCCGTTGACCTTCTTTTTCATCTTCGCCTCGGCGATCCTGAAGATCACCTACAAGGGCCGCATCCAGGCCGAGACCAAGGCCGCGGTGGCGACCGAAACCGCCGAGTCGGAGCAGCTCAAGCGCCAGGTCGTCGAGGCGCGCATGGCGGCGATGCAGGCGCAGGTGGAGCCGCACTTCCTGTTCAACACGCTGGCCAGTATCGACCACCTGATCGAGACCGACCCGCCTCGAGCGAGCACGATGCAGAAGAACCTGATCGCCCTGCTGCGCGCCTCGATGCCGACGATGCGAGAGAACCACCCGTCAGCGCACAACCTGGGCCGCGAGATGGCGGTGATCAAGCCCTACCTCGAGATCCTGAAGGTGCGCATGGAAGACCGGCTGCAGACCGAGATCAACGTGCCCGAAGGGCTGCTCTCGGCCGACTTCCCTTCGATGATGATCCAGAGCCTGGTCGAAAACGCCATCAAGCACGGGCTGGAACCGAAGGCCGAAGGCGGCACGCTGTCGGTGAAGGCCGAGGTCAAACACGGCAAGCTCGCCGTGACCGTGGCCGACACCGGCCTGGGCTTCGGCAAGGCCGCGACCGCCGGCACCGGCATCGGCCTGAACAACATCCGCGAACGCCTGCAGCTGCTCTACGGCAACAAGGCCCAGATGACGATCACAGAAAACTCGCCCAGCGGCACCGTGGTGACGCTGACCGTGCC
>JANYFX010000219.1 GCA_025359585.1 Rhizobacter sp.
TCGACGCGTGCCACAAGCGCGCCCGCCCGATCTTGATGACCACGGTCGCGATGGTGGCCGGTTTGCTGCCGATCGCGCTCGGCTTCGGCGCCGATGCGAGCTTCCGCCAGCCGATGGCCATTGCGGTAATCGGCGGGCTGCTGACCTCCACGGCGCTGAGCCTGCTCGTGGTGCCGGCGGTGTTCTGCGCCTTCGCGCGGCGATCAAGCGTCCGCCGGGTCGATGATTTGCAGCTCGGGGAGGTTTGAACTTGGACGGGGCCGCACGGTCACGTGGGCAGGCGCTCGGCCTGACGCGACCGCAGCGCGACCGCCGCCGCGATGAAAGCAACGAGAACCGCCGAGGCCGTGTAGCGGCTCAGCGCCAGCCCGCCACTGGCGTGCGGTTTGTCGAGAAAGTCACCCACGGCCGCACCCAGCGGGCGGGTCAGAATGAAGGCGGCCCAGAAGAGCCCGACGCGCGACGCCCGCGTCCAGAAATAGGCCACCGCCACAGCCGCCAGTGCGCCGCTGAAAACGACAGCACTGCCGCTGTAGCCCAGGCCGAGGCCGGCCCTGTCGTCGGCCGTCCAGTCGCCCAGCGCGGTGCCCAGCGTTTGCGAGAACATGACCGTCGCCCAGTAGAACGCCTCGGCCTTGCGGGACGCGAGGTCGGCCACATTGACCGACCCCAGGGTGCGGTGCCAAAGCGCCAGTGTTGCCGCCAGCGCGATCAGAAGAATGGCGGTGCCACCTGCATAACCGATGCCCAACGAACGGTCCAGGAAATCCGCCAGCGTCGTCCCTGCTGTCGTGGTGGCGATGATCACCGCCCAAAACAGGAAGGCGTGATACCTGCGCGCGGCGATTTGCGCGGCGACCGCCAGCACGAACACGCCAACGAATATCAGCGTGCCGACCAGATAGCCCAGGTTCATCGACATCGTCACCGCGTCGCCGCCGGTTTCGCCGAGCGTGGTGGCAGCGATCTTGATGACCCAGAACCAGAGCGTGACCTCGGGAACCTTGCCCCAGACTTCTTCCGGCTTTGTGTGGATGGAATTCATGCTGTCCGTGTTTCGTTGATGAGATGGAGACGATGGATTTCTAGCGGCCGTCGGGCCGCGCAGCAGCCTCGAAGACCAGCCCAACCGACAAGCCGCGACCCTCCAGTCCGAGGCCCAGCCGAATCGAGCTGCCGTACGCCTCCGCCAGCTTGCGCACGATGGCAAGGCCGAGGCCGCTGCCATCGGCTTCGCCGCCCGGCACGCGGTAGAAGCGCTCGAAGACCCGCTCGTGCAGTTCGGGTGCGATGCCGGGTCCGCTGTCCTGAACGAGCAACTCGACAGTCTGCGCGGCCCGGGTCAAGGTCACCAGCACGGACCCGCCCGCTGGGGTGTGGCGAATGGCGTTGTCGACCAGGTTGTCGATGATGGAGGTCAGGCCGAAGGTGTTGGCCATGACCATCGCAGATTCGGGTGCCTCCAGCGCGATCGAGATGGACTTGCGCCGCGCGATCGGCACCAGCGCAGCCACGCGGAGCCGCAACAACTCTGCCACGTCGATCGCCTCTCGCTTCAAGAAGACGGGTGAGGCGTCGATGCGGGCGGTCGTGAGCAGTTGCGTCAACAGATGCGACACCCGCTGCACGCCGAGTTGCAGTTGCTCCGACGCCGTGTGCCGGGTGTCCTCGTCCGTTGCCGCAGTCAGCCGATGGGCCTGCGCCGAGATGACGGCCAGCGGTGTGCGAAGTTCATGGGCTGCATCAGCAAGGAACCCGCGCTCGGTGTCGAGTCGCGCTGCTTCACGGTTGAGCAGATCGTTGAACGCAGCGATCAGCGGCGACAGCTCTCGATAGCCCGCGCCATCTTTCAGGGGCGTGAGATCGCCTTCTTTTCTCGTCGCCACTTCCGATGCCAGGCGCCGTACCGGGGAAAAGCCGAGGTGAGCAACCCACCAGAGCGCGGCGATCGAGATCACCAAGGTCAGCAGCTCGAACCCGCCGACGATGCTCAGGATGGGCAGCAAGGACGCGCGCCGCATCGCGTTCGATTCCGCAACGATGACCGCCACCGAACCGTCGTAGCTCTGCGTGCGCACCAACCGAAAGTGCCGGCTCTGGTCGCGGATGTCGGCAAATCCGAGAGCGTTCATCCACGGCGCCTCGGGTGCCTGACCCGCCCGGTACACGACCTGATTGTTCGCATCGATCACCTGGTAGGTGGCGACGTAGGGGTCGACGTCTTCCAGCGTCTCGATCACGCCTTTGACAAACACCTCTTCAACCGCGCGCACCCGCGCCGCAAGCTCCTGCGGCGCCGATCGAGCGCCCGCCGCGGTCTCCGCGAGCGCCGAAGCGAACGACACCATGCGCCGGTCGAGGTCGCCGTTTTCGACGATCGACATCTGGTAGATCAGATTGGTACACAGGACGGCCCACGTGACCACCATCGTGATGACCTGCCAGCGGATCAGGCGGCGGATCAGGGAGGACTTGGCCTGTTTCACGATTCGTCCAGGATGTAGCCCACCCCGCGCACGGTGCCGATCACCTGCCCACCGAGCTTCTTGCGCAGGCTGTAAATGTGTACATCGACCGCATTGCTTTCGAGCAGGTCTTCGGCGTTGGAACCGCGCCCCAGTTGGGCACGTGTCATCACCTGGCCGGGTGACATCGCCAGCCTCAGCAACAAATCGAATTCCCTGGGGGAGAGGCTCACTGGCAGTTCGGACATGGTCACCTGCCGGCTGGCGGTGTTGATGCTAAGCCGCCCGATGTTCCACACTGCCGCACGCTGCTGGCTGTTCCGTCGCAGCAGCACGCGGCAGCGCGACAACAGCTCCTCCATCGCGAAGGGCTTGGGCAAGTAGTCGTCGGCACCGCCGTCCAGACCGAGCACACGATCAATGACCGAGTCGCGCGCGGTGAGCATCAGGATGGACGACTCA
>JANYFX010000623.1 GCA_025359585.1 Rhizobacter sp.
CCCGGCCGGCACGTTCAGCGAAGAAGCCGCGCTCGGTTTCTTCGGCTCGTCGATCGTGCACGTGCCCTGCGCCAACTTCGACGAGGTGTTCCACGCCACCAGCGCCGGCTCGGCCGACTTCGGTGTGGTGCCGGTCGAGAACTCCAGTGAAGGCGTGGTCACTCGTTCGCTCGACCTGTTCCTGACGACGCCCTTGTTCATCATCGGCGAAACCAGCCTTTACGTGCGCCACCACCTCCTGCGCGGTGTGAACTCGCTCGAAGGCATCGAAGCGGTATGCGCCCATCCGCAAGCGTTGGCGCAATGCCATGCATGGCTCAGCAACCACCTGCCGAACGTGGAGCGCCGGCCGGTGTCGAGCAATGCCGAAGGCGCCCGCATGGCGGGCGCTGACCCGCGCCTGGCCGGCATCGCCAGCGAGCGTGCCGCGAGCCAGTTCGGCCTGCACATCGTGGCACCGGCAGTGCAGGACGACGCCCACAACCGCACCCGTTTCGCGATCGTCGCGCACCCGCACAAACACCCACAGCCGAAGGCTTCCGGGCACGATTGCACCAGCCTCGTGGTGTCGGTGAAGAACCGCCCCGGCGCCGTGCACGACATGCTCGTGCCGCTGAAACACCACGGCGTGTCGATGACCCGCTTCGAGTCGCGGCCAGCGCGCTCGGGCCAGTGGGAGTACTACTTCTACATCGACCTGCAAGGCCATCCAGACCAGCCCCACGTCGCAGTGGCACTGCAAGAATTGCGCGATGTCTGCGCATTCTTCAAGCTGCTCGGCACCTACCCCATCGACGTGCACTGAAGTCCATGTTCAACCAACTCGGAGTGATCGGCTGTGGCCTGATGGGCGGCTCGTTCGCGCTCGCACTCAAACGGGCGGGCCTCGTCAAGCGCGTGATCGGCTACAGCAAGTCGCCCTCCACGACCGAAAAAGCGAAGAAGCTCGGCATCATCGACACCGCTGCCGAGTCGGCGCTGCTGGCCGTTTCGGGCTCCGACATCGTGTTGATCGCGGTGCCGGTGTCGGCCACTGAAGCCACGCTCAAGGCGATTCGCCACTTGGTGGAACCCGGCCTGCTGTTGATGGACGTGGGCTCGACCAAGCGTGACGTCGTCGACGCCGCGCGCCGTGTGCTGAAAGACCGCATCGGCTCGTTCGTGCCGGCGCACCCGATCGCGGGCAAGGAAGTGGCCGGCATCGCGCACGCCGACGCCACGCTCTACAACGGTCGCCAGGTGATCCTCACCCCGCTGCCACAAACATCGCCCGAGCTGGTGCAAAAGGCCACCGACGTCTGGGCCGCGATCGGCTCGCAGGTGCTGCGCATGACGCCGGAGAACCACGACGCCGCCTTCGCCGCAGTGAGCCACCTGCCGCACCTGCTGGCGTTCGCATACTTCAACTCGGTGGCCAGACAGCCCGCGGGGCGCGACTACCTCTCGCTCGCCGGGCCGGGCTTTCGCGACTTCACCCGCATCGCCGCGAGCGACCCGACGGTGTGGCGCGACATCCTGATGTCGAACCGCGAAGAGTTGCTGAAGCAGACGATGCGGGTTCGCCACGCGCTCGACGCGATGGAGATCGCGATCAAATCGGGCAACGCCGAAGCGCTCGAAGACATGATCCGCAGCGCCTCCGAAGCGCGCGCCGGGTGGCAGATGAACTCTGCCAAGCCGAACACCAGCCACTGAATTTTCTGCGCCGCTCCGGCCGCACTGCCGCATGTTCACGACCCGTTTTCTCGACCTTCCACCGCTCCTGTCCGCTGCGGGAACGGTGCACTTGCCGGGCTCCAAGAGCATTTCGAACCGGGTGCTGCTGCTGGCCGGGCTGAGTGCTGGCACGACGGTGATCCACGACCTGCTCGCATCCGACGACACGCGCGTGATGCTCGACGCGCTGCGAGGGCTGGGCTGCGACGTGCAGCCCCGTGGCGAGACGCTGCATGTGACCGGCCTCGGTGGTCGACTGAAGACACACGATGCGAAGCTCTTTCTCGGCAACGCCGGCACCGCGATGCGCCCGCTCACCGCCGCGCTCGCGGTGCTCGCGGCCACACAGTCAGGCCGCTTCGACCTGAGCGGCGTGCCGCGCATGCACGAGCGGCCGATCGGCGACCTGGTCGAGGCCTTGCGGCAACTGGGCTGTGGCATCGACTACCTCGGCAACGACGGCTTCCCGCCGCTTCGGCTGCTGCCTGGCACGGCGCGCCTGAACACCGACAAGGCGATCCGCGTGCGCGGCGATGTTTCGAGCCAGTTCCTCACCGCCTTGCTGTTGGCGTTGCCGCTGGCCGCGGAGCAACAGGCGATCACGATCGAAGTCGAAGGCGAGTTGATCTCCAAGCCTTATGTCGAGATCACGCTGAACCTGCTGGCGCGCTTCGGCATCGAGGTCGTGCGCGAGGGCTGGCAGCGTTTCACCATCGCTCGCGGCAGCGCCTACCGCTCGCCCGGCGACATCCATGTCGAAGGCGACGCGTCTTCGGCGTCGTACTTCATCGCGCTCGGTGCGATCGCAGCCACCGAGACGCCGATCAGGATCGTCGGGGTGGGCTCCGATTCGATCCAGGGCGACATCCGTTTCGTCGAAGCGGCGCGGGCAATGGGCGCCCAGGTCAGCAGTGGACCCGGCTGGCTGGAAGTGCAGCGTGGCAAGTTCCCGCTCAAAGCCATCACACTCGATTGCAACCACATCCCCGACGCAGCGATGACCCTCGCCGTGATGGCGCTCTACGCCATCGGCACGACCCGGCTCGACAACATCGCGAGCTGGCGCGTCAAGGAAACCGACCGCATCGCAGCGATGGCGGCCGAGCTGCGCAAACTCGGAGCGACCGTGGTCGAAGGCGCTGACTTCATCGAAGTCACGCCGCCCACGCAATGGCGGCCCGCCGCCATCGACACCTACGACGATCACCGCATCGCGATGTGTTTTTCGCTCGCGGCCTTCAACGGGCTGGCAGCGCCCGCGAACGCGGCCGTGCCGGTGCGCATCCTCGACCCGCAGTGTGTCGGCAAGACCTTCCCCGACTACTTCGAAACCTTGTTTGCGCGCGTGAGCACGACGCCACAAGACATTCCGATCATTACCGTCGACGGCCCGACCGCGTCCGGGAAGGGCACGCTCGCCAGCGCCGTGGCCAAGTCGCTCGGCTATCACTTTCTCGATTCCGGCGCCGTCTACCGCGCCACCGCGCTGGCCGCGATGCGCGCCAGCGTGCGCGCCGACGACGAACAGCGCCTGGCCCAACTCGCCGCCAACCTCGACCTGCATTTCGACGCCGACACGATCTGCCTCGGCGGCCAGGACGTGACCGAAACGCTGCGCCTGGAAGAGGTGGGCGCCCTCGCCTCCAAGGTCTCGGCCTGGCCGCTGGTGCGAGCGGCGCTGCGCACGCTCCAGGTCTCGTTCCACCGCGTTCCCGGGCTGGTGGCCGACGGGCGCGACATGGGCACCGTGATCTTCCCCGGCGCGCAGTTCAAGGTCTTCCTGACCGCGAGCGCCGCGACGCGCGCCGAACGGCGCTACAGGCAGTTGATTTCAAAGGGAATTTCCGCTAATATCGATAGTCTTCGCGCCGAGTTGGAAGCACGCGACGCCCGGGATCAAACCCGCAGCGTTTCGCCTCTCAAACCGGCCGTGGATGCGATGTTGCTGGACAACTCGGCACTTTCCGTCGAAGCCTCGGTGGAAGCGGTGCTGAAAGCCTGGGAACAGCGCAGGCCTTTCAAGGAAACTTGATCGGCAAAGACAAGTAGCAAACGAAGCAGCAAGGCCCGTCGCTCTCCCTCCTGTGCCACTCCATCCGAAGGCACGCCAGGGCGGCGGTTGTTCAACCTAACCCCGCGGTCGCAAGGCCGCACCGGAAACACCCAATGTCCCAAACCCAAGTTGCCGAAAGCTCCGGCATGGAATCCTTTGCCGCCATGTTCGAGGAGTCGCTGACTCGCTCTGAAATGCGCAGCGGCGAAGTCATCACTGCTGAAGTGGTGCGCGTCGAACACAGCTTCGTCGTTGTCAATGCAGGCCTCAAGTCGGAAGCCTACGTTCCGATCGAAGAATTCAAGAACGACCAGGGCGAGCTCGAAGTCCAGGTCGGCGATTTCGTCTCGGTCGCGATCGACGCGGTCGAAAACGGCTACGGCGACACCATCCTGTCGCGCGAC
>JANYFX010000646.1 GCA_025359585.1 Rhizobacter sp.
GCCGGCCACGCGATAGTCAGCGCAACATAATTCTTCAGCCGTGCGCGCCGCTGCCCGGCACTCAGGAGACCGCTTTGGCAGACCACCCCTGGATCAAGTCCTACCCCGACGGCGTGCGCTGGGACGCCGAGCTGCCGCTGATGCCGGTGCAGCAACTGCTCGACGACGCGGTCAAGCGCTGGCCCGACCACCCGGCCATCGAGTTCATGGGTCGTGTGATCAGCTACAGCGAGTTCGGCCACCTGGCGAACCGCGCCGCCAAGGGCCTGCAACAACTCGGGGTCGGGCCGGGCGTGCATGTCGGCCTGTACCTGCCGAACACGCCGCACTACCCGATCGCGTTTTTCGCGGCGCTGAAGGCCGGCGGCACGGTAGTGAACTACTCGCCGCTCGACGCCGAGCGGGTGCTCGCGCACAAGATCGAAGACAGCGAGACCGACCTGCTCGTCACGCTCGACCTCGCGGTGCTGTACCCGCAGATGGCGCGCTTGCTCGGTGCGTCGCGTCTCAAGAAACTGATCGTCGGCAGCATGGGCGACTACTCGGCGCAGCCGGCCGGCGTGCGCGCGCATCTGCAGGGCGCGGGCCAGCTGGCGCCGGTGGTGGTCGACGACCAACACGTCGCCTTCGATTCGCTGCTCGCCAACGACGGCGATTACGTGGTGCATGCGCTCGGTGACCTGAAGCAGGCGATCGTCGCGCTGCAATACACCGGCGGCACCACCGGCCTGCCCAAGGGCGCGATGCTGACGCACGCCAACCTGAGCGCGGCCTGTGCGCAGTACATGGCCACGTCTCAGGGCACGCCGCGTGTCTTGACCGAAGGCAGCGAACGCATGCTCGTGGTGCTGCCTTTGTTCCACATCTACGCGCTCACGGTGAACCTGCTGTTCGGTGTGCGCCTGGGCGCGCTGATGGTGCTGCACCCGCGCTTCGATCTCGACGCGGTGATCAAGGACCTGGTCGACAAGAAGATCAGCATCTTCGCCGGCGTGCCGACCATGTACACCGCGATGATCAACCACCCGAAGGTGAAGGAAGGCGCGCTGCGCTCCCTGCAGTTCTGCGGCTCGGGCGGCGCGCCGCTGCCGGTCGAGGTGGGGCAGCGTTTTGTCGAGCTCACCGGCTGCAAGCTCAACGAAGGCTGGGGCATGACCGAGACCTCGCCGACCGGCACCTTCACACCTGTGCATGGCAAACGCAAGGCCGGCTCGTGCGGCATGCCGCTGCCGGGCATCGAGCTGAAGTTCGAGAGCCTGTTCGAGCCCGAGGTCGATGCCGCACCGGGCGAGCCCGGCGAGCTGTGCATCCGCGGCCCGAACGTGATGAAGGGCTACTGGAAGAACGAAGCGGCCACCGCCAAGTCGATGACGAAGGACGGCTATTTCCGCAGCGGCGACGTGGCGAAGATGGACGCCGATGGCTTTGTCTTCATCGTCGACCGCACGAAAGACATGTTGCTGTGCGGCGGCTACAACGTGTACCCGCGCGTGATCGAAGAAGCGATCTACGAACACGCTGCGGTCGAAGAGGTGTGCGTGATCGGCATCCCTGATGAATACCGCGGCCAGTCGCCGAAGGCTTTCATCAAGCTGAAGAAGGACGCGCCCGCGTTCACTCTCGACGAGCTCAAGCTGTTCCTGAAAGAGCGCATCGGCAAACACGAGATGGTGCAAGAGATGGAGCTGCGCGCCGAGCTGCCGAAGACGGCGGTGGGCAAGCTCTCGAAGAAGGACCTGGTCGACGAAGAAGAGCGCAAGCGCGCTGCACTAAACGCCTGAAGGAGACAGAGATGAACCACCTCAGCGGCATGGACGCCTCGTTCCTGCACGTGGAAACCCCCGAGATGCCGATGCACGTGGGCAGCTTGCAGATCGCCGATCTGCCCGAAGGCTACGGCGGCGACTACTACGAAGACGTGAAGCGCTGGATGGCGACGCGCATGCACCTGGCCTCGGTGTTCCAGCGCAAGCTCGCGCTGATGCCCTTCGACCTGGCCAATCCGGTGTGGGTGGACGATGAAGACGTCGACCTCGACTACCACGTGCGCCACGTGATCCTGCCGCGCCCGGGCACGCTGGAGCAGCTCGAAAAATACGTCGCGCGCTTGCATTCGAGCCTGCTCGATCGCAGCCGGCCGCTGTGGGAAATCTATGTGATCGAAGGCCTGAACACGGGGCAGGTGGCGATCTACAACAAGATGCACCACGCCGCGATCGATGGCCAGGCCGGCGTGGCGATCGCCAAGGCGCTGCTCAGTGCTTCGGCCGAGCCGGCGCCGATCAAACCACCGCGGCCGCGGCCACGAACCAACCAGTACCAGCTCGGCGTGGCCGAGCTCGCGGGCGCGGCGATCAGCAACGCGCTGACGCAGTACATCAAGCTCTTCAAGTCCTTGCCGGTGGTGGGCCGTGCGGTGGCGAGCGTGATTTACCCGCGCTCCGAGACCGACGGCAAGCGCCACCTGAGCCTGCCCGAAGGGTTTGCGCTCGGGCCGAAGACACCGCTCAACGTGGCGATCACGAACCAGCGTTCGTTCGCTGCGCGCTCCCTGCCGCTGGCCGAGGTCAAGTCGATGGCCAAGCGCAGCGGTGCGAGCCTGAACGACGTGGTGATGGCGATCTGCGCCGGCGCGCTGAAACGTTATCTGGCCGACTACGACTGCCATCCGACCAAGCCGCTGATCGCCGGTGTGCCGGTGTCCCTGCGCGAGGCCGGCAACACCGACCCGAACAACCAGGTGTCGATGATGATGGTGAGCCTGGCGACGACCATCGACGACCCGATCGAACGGCTGATGGCGATCAACGCGTCGGCCAACGTCGGCAAGAAGCTGCAGCTGAGTGTGAAGGGCGCGATGCCGACCGACTTTCCTTCGCTCGGCGTGCCGTGGTTGATGTCGGGGTTGGTGTCACTGTACGGCCGCTCGCGGCTCGCGAACAAGTTGCCGCCGATTGCCAACGTGGCGATCTCGAACGTGCCGGGGCCGCAGTTCCCGCTGTACTTCGCGGGGGCGAAGCTGGCGGGCTTCTACCCGGTGTCGATACCCGGCCATGGCATCGCTTTGAACATGACGGTGCAGAGCTACAACGGCTCGCTCGAAGTGGGCCTCACCGCCTGCCGGCGCGCGCTGCCCGATGTGGCCGACCTGGCCGACTACGGGGTCGAAGAGCATCGCAAGCTGAAGGCGCTGATCGATGCGCGCGAGCCGGTGGCGGCGGTGCTGCCGGTGGCTGTACCCGAGGTCGTGGTGGTGAAGAAACCGACGCGGGCCAAGCCCGCCGTGGTCGCGGCCGTGCCCGTGCAGGCCGCCGAGCCAACGCGTGGGGCGAAAGCGCCGAAGACCGCAGCGCGCCGCCGCGCGACGCCTGCTGCGCCGGTGGCGCGCAAGCGAACGGCCAAGTCTGCTGCCGTCTCGACACGGCCGCACTGATCAGAAACAAGGAACCCGATGCAGCACGCTCAGACCTTCAACCGACACGCCACGCAGGCACCGATCAAGGCGCCTGGCGCGCACCTCATGGCGCTCGAATGGCGCGCGCCGTTCGAGGCCTTCAGCAGCGCCGCGCTCTGGCCCCTGCTGATGCAGGGGCCGCGCGGTGACGGCCACTCGGTGCTCGTGCTGCCGGGGCTGGCGGCTTCCGATTCATCGACCGGCACCTTGCGCCGCTTCCTCAAGAAGCGCGGCTACGCGCCCCACGGATGGGATCAGGGCCGCAACCTGGGGCCGCGCCCCGGCGTGTTCGAAGCCTGCCTCGAACGTGTGCACGAATTGCACCGAAGCTCGGGCCACAAGATCAGCGTGATCGGCTGGAGTCTGGGCGGTGTCTACGCCCGCGAACTCGCCAAGCGCGCGCCCGAAGCGGTGCGCTGCGCGATCACGCTCGGCACGCCGTTCACCGGCCACCCGAAAGCGAGCAACGCCTGGCGCTTCTACGAATGGGTGAGTGGGCGCAAGGCCGACGACCCGAAAGGTTTTGGGCCGTTGAGCGAAGCGCCGTCAGTGCCGACGACCTCGATTTACAGCCGCAGCGACGGTGTCGTCGCGTGGCGATGCAGCATTCAGCAGCCGGGCGCGCGCACCGAAAACATCGAGGTGCGGGCCAGCCACGTCGGCATGGGCGCGCACCCGGCCGTGTTGTACGCTGTGGCCGACCGGCTGACGCAGCCCGAAGGGCAGTGGCAAGCCTTTCACCGCGACGGTGTGCGTCGCCTGATCTACGGCGACGCAGCGCGCGCGCTCTGATCGTCTCGGCCCAGCACCCAAAGGACCTGATGGCAACGACCGCTCGCAAACGTGCTCCGGCCAAGAAGGCGATCACCACCGTGTCGGCCGGTGCACTGAAAGCCCTGGTGCCCAAGCCTCGCATCGACACCAGCAAGGGCCTGATGACGCTCGCGCGCGACCTGCGCTCGTGGACCGACTTCGTGCTCGGCATCGCCAACAACGCGGCCGACCTGTCGTTCCGCGTCGCGGCCTCCAAGCTCAGCAAGCCTTCGCACAAGGCGGTGGTCGAAAAAGCCGGCAGCGTGTTCCGCGACCTGCGCGAAAGCGCCGGCCTGACGCTGCAGGACCTGGGCGGTGCGATCAACCTGAAAGACGTGTCGCTGCTGGAACAGGTCGAAGGCGGCAAGGTCGGCTTGCCGTTCGAGATCATCCTGCGGCTGGCCGGCGTGCTGGGCCGCAACGACCCGATCCCGGTGGCGATGAAGCTCACGCGCACCTACAACCCGAAGTTGTGGGCCACGCTCGAAAGCCTCGGCATCGGCAAGCTCGCGGTGCAGGCCGGGCGCGAGCGCGAGTTCGCAAACATCTACCGCTCCAGCGACGCGGCGCGGCAGTTGAGCGACGAAGAATTCGCTGCGGCGCTGAAGTTCGTGCGCGCCTCGTTCGAGTCGGCGCTGGTGTTTCGCGCCGAGGTGGCCAGGCCCGCCAAGGCGGCCAGGGCCGACGCGGCCGAGTAGACCGGCTCGGGCCTGTGGGCGCGGCGCTGCGCCGGCGTGAAATCGTGAAGCTCGCGCGCGAACGGCGTCGAGCAGGTGACAAGTGCTGCGGCGAGCAACCGCTACAGTCGCTGCATGCCCAGACCCGTGATCGCACTCGACGCCGATGGCGTGCTGCTCGACTTCCACCTCGCCTACGCTTCGGCCTGGGAGCGCGCGTTCGGCAAGGCGCCGGCCGAGCGCGACCCGCTCGCCTACTGGCCGATGGACCGCTGGAAAGTGGAGCGGCTCGACGCGAAACGACGGGTGATGTTCAGGGCCTCGTTCGACGAACATTTCTGGGCCACGGTGCCAGCGATCGAGGGCGCGTTGCAGGCCTGTCATCGCTTGCACGATGCCGGCTTCGATCTGGTGTGCGTGTCGGCGCTCGAGCTCGAATTCGAAGCCGCGCGTTTGCGCAACCTGAAGCAGCTTGGCTTTCCGATCGAGCGTGTGATCGCCACCGGCAACGAAGCGGTCGAACGCAGCCCCAAGGCCGACGCGATCACCGAATTGCGGCCGGTCGCCTTCGTCGACGACTATTTGCCCTACATGCGGGGCATTCCACGCGACGTGCACACGGCGCTCGTGCTGCGGGCCCCGAACGGCAGCCCGAACAGCGGCGACGAAATGACGCTGGCGAAGTCGGTGCACCAGAATCTGACGGGTTTCACCGAGCACTGGTTGAAGCGCTGACCGAGGCGCTTCAGTGGGTCGTCGGTGCGCTGTCGCCGGGTTCGGCGTCTGTCGACGCGTCTTTTGGCGGTGTGTCGGCGTCGACGGCGTAGCGCTCGCTGGCCCACGCGCCAAAATCGTTGTTCTTGCAGCGGGCGCTGCAGAACGGACGGAACTCGTTGCTGCTCGCGTACACGCTCGGGCCGCCGCAGCCAGGGCAGCGAATGACGCGCGCCGAGGGGTTCTCTGCGCTCATGAGCACAAGGTCAACTCGAAGCTCGTGTCGGCCGGGCTCGGTTTGAGCCGGCCTTCGGCGTCTTGCCGCATCAGGCGCACCGAGACCATCAAGCGGTGGCCACTGATCTCGGGCACCAACAGTTCGCTCTGCGTGAGGCGCACGCGCATCAGCTGGTAGACCCGGCCCTGCGGCAGGCTCTGCTGGTACTGGCCGGCCGGGGCGACCACCTTGTGCGGCACACCCGAGTCGCGCAGCAGACCGAGCAGCACCTTCAGCGCTTCGGCCAGCGGCATCAGCGAGCTGACCCACTGCAGCAGGTCGCCACGGCGGCGCGAAGGTTCGAACTTCTGCCAGGCGTAGTAGGCCGGCAGGTCGAACTCGCAGGTGCCGCCGGGAATGCTGATGCGGCTTCGAATGCTCATCAGCCACTCGTTGTTGGTCAGCGCCGCACCGGCCTTGCCGGGCAACTGGTTCAGGCCGTTGAAGGCATGGTCGATCTTGCCGATCACTTCGTCGAGCGCACCCTCCGATATCGACGGGTTGCCGCGGTAGGCAATGAACTGGAGCTTGTGTTTTTCCAGTTCCTTGAGCAGGTCGGACTTCAGGTCGGCGCGCGCTGCCACGTCCATGATCTCGAAGACCGTGACCAGCGCGAAGTGGTGGTCTACCGGTGCGTCGCGGGCGATCAACTGGCCGAGGCGATCGAACAGGTGTTCGAGCCGCAGCATGGTGCGGATGCTTTCGTTGAACGGGTATTCGTAGAGGATCACGGTGTGCCTGGTGCGCGGTGCGGTGCGCATGGGGTTGGGTCGGGGCAGACCCCGCCGAGGCGCGATTGTTCCACAGCGTTGCTCACGCGTGACTCGCCGGGCGCGTAGCGGGGTGTGTCCATGCGTGCCACAAGGAACGCAGCTCGTCGCCGAGCTGGTCGGGCGAGATGGCTTCGTTGAAGATGACCGCGTCGGCGCAGGCACGGCGCTGGCCGCGGGTGGCTTGACGGGCAATGACGGCTTGGACGGCGTCGGCAGTCCACCCCGAACGCGCGACCACCCGGGTGACCTGTGTGGTCTCGGCGCAATCGACCACGAGCACCTTGTGCACGCGCGCCCGCCAGCGCCCCGACTCGACCAGCAAGGGCACGTCGAAGACGATCACGGGCGCTGCGCTGGCCTCGGCCTGAAGCTCGGCTTCGACGCCGATCAGCGGGTGCAGGATCGCCTCGAGGCGGCGCCGCGCCGTGTCGTCCGAAAACGCCAGCGCGCGCATGCGCTCACGGTCCAGGCCGCCGGCGGCGTCGATGAACTCGGCGCCGAAGGCCTTGCGAATGCTTTCCATGGCGGCACCGCCGGGCAGTGCAATCTGGCGTGCGATCGCGTCGGTATCGACAAGCGTGGCACCCAAGCCCGCGAGCAGCGCAGCGACCGTGCTCTTGCCGCTGCCGATGCCGCCGGTCAGGCCGATCCGCAGCGCCATCTCACGGGCCTCTTCAAGCCCAGCCGAGCCAGCGCAGCACGCGGGTCTGGCCGGCCAGCGTCACGACGAGGGCGGCGCCCGCGAGGAACGGGCCGAAAGGCACATAGCGGCCTTCGCGCAACTGGCCGCCGAATTTCATGCCGATGCCCACGATCGCGCCGATGATCGACGCCGCAAGCACCACCGGGAGAATCATCTTCAGCCCGAGCCAGGCACCCAGCGCGGCCAGCAACTTGAAGTCGCCGAAGCCCATACCTTCCTTGCCGGTCGTGAGCTTGAACAGCCAGTAGACGGTCCACAGCGACAGGTAACCGGCGACCGTGCCCCAGAGCGCACTGTCCAGCGGAAGGGTCCAGCCCAGTGCACTGGCGACCAGGCCGGCCCAGAGCAGCGGCAGCGTCAGGCTGTCGGGCAGCAGCGTGGTGTCCCAGTCGATGCCGGCCAGCGCCACCAAGGTGGCGGCGAAGCCGCACCACAGCAGCGTGCTCGGCACCGCGCCGAAGTGCCAGCCCAGCGCTGCGAAGAGTGCGCCGGTGAACAGCTCGATCAACGGGTAACGCGCCGAAATGTGCGTCTTGCAGGCCGAGCAGCGGCCGCGCAACCAGGCATAGCTCAGGATGGGGATGTTTTCATGCCACCGAATCGCGTGCCCGCACGACGGGCAACGCGAGGCGGGTGTCGACAGCGTGATCGGCGCAGGGGGCTCGATCTGCAGCTCCAGCGTCTCGGCACTGTCGATCTTCCAGCTGCGTTCCATCATCAACGGAACGCGATGAATGACGACGTTCAGGAAGCTGCCGATGAGCAGGCCCACCAGGGCCAGGAACGGGGGAGACAGCAGCAGTTCGACGACCTGCGCGTCGATCAGATCGACCAGCATCGACGGGTCAGACGACTTGACCGAGTTTGAAGATGGGCAGGTACATCGAGACCACGATGCCGCCGATCAGCGTGCCCAGAATCACGATGATGAAAGGCTCCATCAGGCTCGACAGACCCTTCACCGCTTCATCGACCTCGTCTTCATAGAACTCCGCTGCCTTGCCGAGCATCTGGTCGAGCGAACCCGACTCTTCACCGATCGCGCACATCTGGATCACCATGGTCGGGAAGACGCC
>JANYFX010000626.1 GCA_025359585.1 Rhizobacter sp.
GGCCCGGCGAGTGCTTTCAGCATCGGGATGCCACCGGCCTGCATCGCCGGAAAGAACTTCAGGAAAAAGTAGCCGTCGGCGTTGGCCTGCATCACTTCGCTGCCGGTTGCAGTGCCCGGCAACAGCGGCAGGCCGATGTCACGGCAGGCGTTGCCGATGGCGCTGGTGTAGCCCGGGCTCACCGCGAACGTGCAACCCACGTCCTTCGCGGCCTGCGCGTCGGCAATGCTGCGCACCGTGCCCGCGCCGAGGATCGCTCCCGGCACCGAGCGTGCGATCGCTTCCATGCACTTCAATGCGATCGGCGTGCGCAGCGTCACTTCGAGCACCCGCACGCCCCCATCGACGAGCGCCTGCGCCATCGGCACCGCGTCTTCGAGCTTGTTGATGACGATGACCGGAATCACCGGGCCGTAGTTCACGAGTTCGAGTGTGTTCATCACGTTGCTCCGAAATTCACAACCAGGTGACGGCGCCTTCTTCGGCCGTCAACACGTTGCGGCGCATGCCGCCGAAGAGTTCGCGGCCGAGGCCGTGGGCGTTGACCTTGGCCTGTTCGTCCGACAGCACGGCGTGCTCGCGCGCCGCCCACGTCGCCTCGTCCACCAATGCAGCGAGCGTGCCAGCCACCGCGTCGAGCCGGATCACGTCGCCGGTGCGCAGCTTGCCGAGCGGGCCGCCGGCCAGCACTTCGGGACTGACGTGGATGGCTGCGGGCACCTTGCCCGAGGCGCCGCTCATGCGGCCGTCGGTCACCAGCGCCACCTTGAAGCCCTTGCCCTGCAGCACCGCGAGCGGCGGCGTCAGCTTGTGCAGCTCGGGCATGCCGTTCGCGCGCGGGCCCTGGAAGCGCACCACCGCGATGAAGTCGCGTTCCAGCTCGCCAGCCTTGAAGGCGGCCTGCAGTTCTTCCTGCGTGCCGAAGACGATGGCCGGTGCTTCGACGATGTGGCGATCGTCGGGCACGGCCGAGACTTTGATGACCGCGCGGCCGAGGTTGCCGGTCAGCAGCTTCAGGCCACCTTCGGGGCTGAAGGGCGACGCGGCGGTGCGGATGATCGAATCGTCGCCACTGTCTTTCGGCAACGCACTCCACTTGAGATGCGCGCCCTCCTTCGCCGGCAACTGCGTGTAGTCGCGCAAACCCCCGGCCGTGACCGTGGCCACGTCGGCATGCATCGCGCCGCTGTCGAGCAGCTCGCGGATCACGAAACCCGGGCCGCCGGCGGACTGGAACTGGTTCACGTCGGCTGTACCGTTAGGGTAGACACGCGTCAGAAGCGGCGTGGCGTGCGACAGGTCGGAAAAATCGGTCCAGTCGATCAGGATGCCGGCCGAGCGCGCCACCGCCACCCAGTGGATCAGGTGGTTGGTGGAGCCGCCGGTGGCCATCAGCGCGACCATCGCGTTGACGATCACGCGCTCGTCGACCATCCTGCCGATCGGCGTGAAGCGCGCGTTCTTCGTGATGCCCAGCAGCGTGCGCACCGCGTCACGCGTCAACGCTTCGCGCAGCTCGGCGTGCGGGTGCACGAAGGCCGCTCCCGGCACGTGCAGGCCCATCGCTTCGAGCAGCATCTGGTTGCTGTTGGCGGTGCCGTAGAACGTGCAGGTGCCGGCGCCGTGGTACGCGGCCGACTCGGCCTCGAGCAGCTTGTCGCGCCCGACCAGGCCTTGTGCGAACTGCTCGCGCACCTTCGACTTGGCGGTGTTCGACAGCCCCGTGCTCATCGGCCCGGCCGGCACGAACACACACGGCAGGTGGCCGAAGTGCAAGGCGCCGACCAAAAGCCCCGGCACGATCTTGTCGCACACGCCGAGCAGCAAGGCGCCGTCGAACACGTCGTGGGTCAAGGCCACGGCGGTGCTCATCGCGATCGTGTCGCGCGAGAACAGGCTGAGCTCCATGCCGGGCAGGCCCTGGGTCACGCCGTCGCACATGGCCGGCACACCACCAGCCACCTGCACCGTGGCGCCGAGGCGATGTGCTTCGTCGCGGATCACCGCCGGGAAGCCCTCGTAGGGCTGGTGCGCCGACAGCATGTCGTTGTAGGCCGTAACCACGCCGATGTGCGGCGCGCGCTCGGCGACGATGCGCAGCTTGTCGCTCGCCGGCATGGCGGCGAACGCGTGCGCCACGTTGGCGCAGCCCATGCGGTCGGAACCGCGCGGGCGGTCGATGGCCGCGTCCACACGCTTCAGATAAGCGGCCCGCGTGGCAGCACTGCGTTCGCGGATGCGCTGGGTGACTTCCTTCAGGGCGTTTGTCATGGCAGGCTCGCTCCGTAACTGATATGTCAATTGTTCCGTAACCTGGTTACATCGTCAAATCAATCTGCAGTGTTCCTCAACGAAACATCGCGAGCGCCATCGCCCGGGTAGAGGCCTTCAGCGTGTCCCAGCCTGCATCACTCTGGATGTTCAGGCCGCCGAAAATGCGGATCTTGCGGCTGCGCAGCAGCAGGTACTGCACGCCGGCGATCAGCAGCAGCGTGATGCCTCGCAGCTCGGGCCGCGCATCGAACTCCTTGCCGCCGAGCAGCCGCGCAGCCTGCTCGCCCCAGGCTTCGCGCTCGGCTTCGAGAATGGCAGCGAGCTCGTTGCGCTCCACCACTTCGGCCGCCAGGATCTCGAGCGTCAGCGGGCGCGCGCGCAGGCCGTCGATGAAGTGTTCGAAGAAGCGCGCGAAACGCTCCGCGGCCGGCAGCGCCAGAAACTCTTTCGGCTCGGGGCCGAGCAACTCTTCGACATCGGGCCAGAAGCGGCCGCTGTCGCCCCAGGCTTTCAGCAGCTCGGGCATGCCACCGAAGTAGCGGTAGATCAGCACCTTGTCGACGCCGGCGTGTTTGGCGATCGCGTTGACGCCGATGCCACCGAAGCCGTCGCGCGCCAGCACCTCGCCCACCGCGGCGAGGATCAGCTTCTCGGTCGCGGCCCGGTCACGGCTGGCGCGGGGCGCGGGGCGGTTTGACAAAGTGCCGGTCGTCATCGGGCCATTCTGGCAGCCCGCGGCCCGGTTCAGGCGCGCAGGATCGCGTCGACCCCGCGGCGCGGCTGGTGTTGCGTGGGCGCGCAGTGGCCGACGCGGCAGAACATCTGCACTGTTTCCACACTCGGCGGCTGACCGAGCAACAGGCGGTGCAGTTCGTCGTAGTGCGTTTTCATCTCGGCGAACTCCTGAGGCGCCTGGCTCATCGGGTGCATCTGCAGGCCGAGCTCGGTGGCCTTGAGCTGCAGCCGCATGTAGGCACGGCCGGCGGCCACTTCGGCACTGCGTTGGCTGCCACTCGCGGCGTGGCGCGCCGTCGGGGTCGAAAGCCACACGAAGCCCATCGCCGTGCGGCTGTGGCCTTCGAAGCGGCTTGTCATCTGCTTGTAGGCGGTGCTGCCGGGCGCGGGCGGGTGGTCGCGGTCGAAGGCGCCGACCGCATTCGCGATGCGTGGCACCAGCGTGTTGATGCTGATGCCGTCACGGTGCAACGCGATCTCGCCGGGGCCGACGCGGGTGAGACGCACGCTCTCCATCACGGTGCGTGGCGTGAGCAGCTCGACCTGGGCCGATTCCCAGCACAGCCTGCGCAGGCGCTCGACACGGGTCGGGTCGAGGCTGGCGTCGAAGTGCACATCCGGGTTCGTCATCGCGCCCTTCAAACCTTCGAGCGTGGCCGGCAGCACCGGCTGCGTGGTGTCGTAATCGGTCTTCGCAGTGCAGCGCCGCAGCAGCTGCGCGAACAGCGGGTCACGCGCCGGCGCGGCCGCCCCGGGCTGCCAATGGATGCGCGCCACGGGCCGGTCGTCGATCTCGCGCGGCTTGAATTCGCCTTCGGGGAACAAGGTCACCACGGGCACCAGGCCGCGCTCCTGCAAGGCCAGCGCGAGCGCTTCGATGAAGGTGCCCTGCCCGACCATGATCTGGCGAAACCACGGGTCGGTCTCGGGCAACAGCCGGGTGCGGTCGACATGCAGGCTGATCGCGTCCGGTTCGCGCAGGTCGGCCAGCCAGGGCTGCCGATTGTGCGGGCTCGGCGCGAGGATCGCGTGGGCCAGCGCCCAGCGGCGGGTGTCGGGCTCCTTGCCCGGGCCTTGCCACGGCGCCAGGGCTTCGGCCGGAAAGTCGGTCGCGCAGCCGGCCAGCGACGCCACCGCGGCAGCGACCGTGCCCCCACCCACCAGACGCATGAAGATTCGACGCTGCATAACATTCTCCTGTTGTCACCATAAAGTGACTACAGTATGTCACCAAATGGTGACTTGTCAAATGCAACCCGTCTGCAGCGGCAGACTTCGACTCCAGAAAACGCCCCGCTCAGCGCAGGCGCACGTCGACGCGGCGGGCTTCGCGCGGGTCGGCGCCGCCGGTCGTCAGCGACGGTTTGTCCATGACCAGGCGGTCGGGCGTGACGCCGTTGGCTTCGAGTGCATGGCGCACCGCCAGCGCGCGCTTCTTGGCGAGCTCGGCATTCTGGGCGGCGTCGCCGCTGGCATCGTGAAAGCCCGAGATCAGGATGTTCTTGCTGCCGTCAGCACGCGCCACGTCGGCCGCACGGGTCAACGCGGCCTGCGCTTCGTTGGACAAGGCGTCAGAACCGGTTTCGAAGTAGACCCGCGCTTCGGGCTCGGCCGCATCGGCGCTTGCCATGGCCGCCGCGGTGGCAGCCGTCGGCGCGGCGGCCTGGGCCGCCGGCTTGGCACGTTGTGTGCTCGATATGGCCAGCGCCAGCACGCCACCGATCACCAGGGCCACCAGACCTGCCAGTACCATCAGTGCATAACTTTGCGCTTCGTCGTTCTGATCGTTCATTCGAATTTCCTCCGTGTCGGTTTTTCATTCTAGAGTGGGGCCATGAGCGCAGACTTTTCCACGCTGGCGGTTCGCGACACGAGCAGCATGCTGAGCGAGGCTATCCAGGCCTGGGGTGGGCAAGACGACCTGTGGGTCTTCGGTTATGCCTCGCTGATCTGGCGCCCCGAGTTCGAATCGGCCGAGCAGCGCCCCGCCGCCGTGCACGGCTGGCACCGAGCGCTCGAGATGCGCTCGCGCATCAACCGGGGCACGCCGGAGTGCCCCGGGCTCGTGTTCGCGCTGGTCTCGGGCGGCTCGTGCCGCGGCATGGCCTACCGCATCGAGCGCAGGCACGCGGCCGAACAGCTCGAACGCCTGTGGCTGCGCGAAATGCCGACCGGCGTCTACGACCCGAAGTGGCTGGCGTGCCGCACCGCCGCCGGCCGCATCAACGCCCTGGCGTTCACGCTCAGCCGCAACAGCCCGGCCCACACCGGCAGCCTGCCCGACCCGCAGATGCTGGAGATCCTGCGCTGTGCCAACGGCCGCTTCGGCAGCACGCTCGACTACCTGCTGGAGACCGCCCACTCGCTGCGTGGCTGCGGCATTCGTGACCGCGACGTGGAACGGCTGGTCGCACTGGCCCGCCAGCACGCGCTGACGGCTTAGAACCCGCTAGCGCGCTGCCGCTTCGGCGGCGGCACTGGCGGCCTGGCGCACGCTCGCCAGGTCGGCGAGGGTGTCCACATCGACCAGCACACCCGGGTCGTCGACTTCGAGCCCGAAGGCCGGGTAACGCGCGATCAGGCGGCGCGCGCCTTCGTCGCCGCTCAGCGTGGCGAGCTCGGAATACAGCTCGGCAGAAAACCCGACCGGGTGGCCACGGCGGCCCTTGTACTGCGCGTAGGCCACCGCGTGGTGCGCCAGCTCGCGCGCCACCGCCTGCAAGGTGGCCGGCTGCACCATCGGCATGTCGCCCGGCAAGACCAGCCAGCCGCTCGCATCGGGCCGCGCGTTCACACCGGCGCTGATCGAGTAGCCCATGCCCAGTGCCGTCTGGCCAGGCGCATCGACCTCGGGCAACACGATCACGTCACGCGCCGCCACGCTGCGGCGCGCCACGTCGGCGAGCGCTTCGGTGGTGACCACCACCACCTGCAGCCGGCTGCTGATGGCGTGGCCGAGCGTGGTGCCGAGCACGGTAGAAGCCCCCAGGCTCTGTTCGAGCTTGTGCTCGGCCCCGAGAAAACGCGATCCCTTGCCTGCTGCCAACACGATCACTGCCGCCCGCGAACTCATTTCGACTCCTGTTTGATGCAGCGCTCGCCCGCATCTTCGCGACACGATGAACCCGGCACTCTGGCACCGAGAATGGGATGCGCAGCAGGTTTGAGCTAGTGGGAGCTTCACCTAAGGCCTACTACGTAAGCAAGTCTCACAGGGTGCACGGCACGGGCAAGGGTGTTTCTATACTCGGCGCATGGACGACATCGCCAACCTGCGTAAGAGTTATGAGCGTGCCGAGCTCGACGAGAACGCCTCGGCGCCGGCCCCGATCGATCAATTCGCCCTCTGGTTGCAACAGGCGCTCGACGCCCAATTGCCCGAGCCGAATGCGATGACGCTGGCCACCGTCGGCGCCGACGGCCGGCCTTCGACGCGCGTGGTGCTGATCAAGGGCTTCGACGCGCGCGGCATCGCCTGGTACACCAACTACGCCAGCCGCAAGGGCCGCGAGCTCGCGGGCAGCCCGTTCGCGGCCCTGCAGTTCCACTGGGTCGAGCTGGAGCGGGTGGTGCGCATCGAAGGCCGGGTCGAGAAGGTTTCCGAAGAAGAGTCCGACGCCTATTTCAAGTCGCGCCCGCTCGACTCGCGCATCGGCGCCTGGGCTTCGCCGCAGAGCGAAGTGATCGCCTCGCGCGCGGTGCTGGTCGGCAACGCCGCGAAGTACGGCGCCAAGTTCCTGCTGAATCCGCCGCGCCCACCGCACTGGGGCGGCTATCGACTGGTGCCCGACACCTGGGAGTTCTGGCAAGGCCGCAAGTCGCGCTTGCACGACCGGTTGCGCTACCGCCTGGCGGGTGCCGAGTGGCTGCGCGAGCGGCTCGCGCCGTAGCGCGGCTCAGGCGGGCGGCGCGGCGCCGGCCAGCGCGTCCAGGTCGGCGAGAAAACGCTTGAAGTCGATCGGCTTGGTCCAGTAGTCGTCGAAGCCCGCAGCGCGGGCCCGCGCAATGTCGTCGCTCATGCCGTTGGCCGAAAGCGCGATCTTCACGCAGCGTGCCAGGCTCGGCGCGGCGCGCAGACGGCGCAAGACCTCGAAGCCGTCGATGTCGGGCAACTGCATGTCGATCAAGACCACGTCGGGGCACACGCCGAGCGCGCGCGCCACACCCGAGAGACCGTCGTTCGCACAGCTCAGGCTCACGTTGGCACGCATCGCCACGAGCTCCTGCACCAGAATCATGTTGACCGGGTTGTCTTCGATGTAGAGCACCGAGAGCGGGCGCAATGACACGCGGGCGGCGGGCTGGCAGGACGCTGCCGACTCGCCCGCCGCGCCACTGAGCGCGAGCGCTTGTGGTGCCTCCGCTTGTGGCAACCACACGCTGAACACGCTGCCACGCCCGGGCGCGCTTTCCACCGAGACGCGCCCGCCCATGAAGTCGGCGAGCTGGCGCACGATCGCCAGACCGATGCCTGTGCCTTCGATGCCGTCGCGGTCGGCACCGAGCCGGTTGAAGGACTCGAACAGGTGCTCGCACTGCGCCGGTGTGAGGCCGCGGCCTTCGTCGCGCACGCTGATCTCCCAGCCGGGCGTGTGCGTATCGGGCAGGGGGCGTGCCGAGAGCCAGACCTGGCCGCCCACACTGTTGTACTTGACGGCGTTGCTCGCCAGGTTGGCCAGAATCTGCCGCAGGCGGCGCGCATCGGCACGCACCCAGCCGGCTGCGGGCTCCACATGCATTTGCACCTTCGCAGACAGCGCCAGCGCCGAGACCCACTGCGCCACGTCTTTCAGCGCCGCGTCGATCGCCACCGCCTCGATCGCCATCGGCAACGTGCCGGCCTCGATGGCGGCCAGGTCGAGCACGTCGCCGATCAGCGCCAGCAAATGTTCGCCGGCCGAACGGATGCGCGCCACCCGCTCCAGCTGCACGCCGGGCAGTGCGCTGGCACCGTCGTGCTCGATGAGCTGCGCGAACCCGAGCACCGCGTTCAGCGGCGTGCGCAGCTCGTGGCTCATGCGCGCCAGGAATTCCGACTTGGCCTGGCTCGCGCGTTCGGCGGTTTGTTTGTCGCTCAGCGCCTGCTCGGCGAACTGGCGCTGCCGGATCGATTCGGTGATATCGAGCTGCACGCCGACATGCACTGCGCGGCCGTCGCGCAGCTCGCGGCGCGAGCGGCTCACGACCCAGCGCACCGAACCGTCGGGCCGCACGATGCGCAGCTCGATCTCGAACACGGCGCGCATCAGCTCGGGCCCGTCTCGCCGCAGCGCCTCGATCCAGCCGCGGTCGTCCGGGTGCACCAGCTCGCCCAGCCACGCAGAGAAGCTCGGTGCGCCCTGCTCGGCCGGCAGCGCGTAGATGGCGAACATCTGCGCGTTCCACTCGACCGCGCCGGTGGCCGGCTCGACGCTCCAGATGCCCACGCCCGCCGCCTCGGCCACCAGCTCGATGCGCCGCGCCAGCGCCTGCGCCCGCCCGCGCTCGGTGATCTGCGCGGTCTGGTCGAACGACATGCCGAGCAAGGCGATGACACGGCCGCTTTCGTCGCGCTCGGCGACACGGCGCGTCAGCAGGTGGCGGTACCCGCCGTCGGCCCGGCGGTAGCGCGCTTCGACATCGACCACGGCATCGCTCTCGGCCGCCTGTTGCGAGGCCTTCCACAGACCCGCCACATCGTCGGGGTGCACCAGCGCCAGGTTCTCTTCGAGCGAGCTGTGATCGATGCGCGGGCGCTGGCCGCCCGGCCCGTAGCCGGCCTCGTTGAAACGAATGCGCTGGCTCGCCATGTCGATGCGCCAGACCGAGATCTTCGCCAGCTGCAAGGCCTTGCCGAGCTCGGCGCTGATCGCTTCCTGGGCCCGCACCCGACCCGCGCCTTCGGTGCCGTCGATGCACACGCCGTACATCAAGGCAGGCCGGCCATCGCTGTCGGCTCGCACTTCGAGCATCGACTGCAGGTCACGCACGCTGGCGTCGGGCAGCACGACCCGAAAGCGCACGGTGTAGCGGCCCGGCGCACGAATGAACTTCAGGTGCTCCGTTGTGAAACGCTCGCGGTCATCGGGGTGAACACGCCCCATCGCCTGTTCCATGTCGGGCGTGCCCGCGGTGGGCGCCAGGCCGAACAAGCGGAACATGTGGGCGTCCCAGTGGCCTTCGCCGGTGCGCACGTCGCGCTCGAACAGGCCGAGCCGGCCGAACTCCTGAACCATGTCGAGCTTGTCGGCGGCCGTGCTCATCGAGACGCCGGCGGCATCGGTGCGGGTGCGTTCGGGCAGCAACCAGAGCAGCCAGCCCGGCTCCAGCGGCATCGACTTCCAGCCCAGCGCGAGCGCAGCCACCCGACCTTCCAGCGCCGTGCCGGGCACCTGCTCGGCGAGCAGTTGATCGGCCAGGCGGCGCAGCGCCGCATCGTCGAGCCCGCAACCGCGCGACCAGAGCAACGCGCTCGCGTTCAGGCGCCAGCCCGCGGCGCCAGCCTCTGGCCACAGCTTCATCGCCGGGCCGGGTGCTGCAAGCCAGATTTGATCCATGGTGGCCGGGGGGTCGCCCCGGGTGAACTCGCGCCAAGCGCGCGCCGCCGAGTGTATCGGCGCGCGCAGGCTCAGAAGCTCACGTGCACCCCGGTCTTCAGCGCCCGGCCCGGCAAGGGTGCGAGGCCGCGCACGGTGTCGATGGTCGAAGCGTTGTAGGCCAGCACGTTGCCCACGTTGCCGAGCTTCAGGAACCACAGCGCGTTGCTGCCGGCGAGTTCGAACTTGCGCGTCAGCGACAGGTTGACGATGCTGTACGACGCGGTCGCGGTGTCGTTCGCCGGCACACGGTTCTGGCGCGCCGCGTGGTCGAGGTCGATGCGCGCCGACCACGGGCCGACGCCGGCATCGAGCCCGAGCGCCAGCCGCATCGGCGCCACCCGCGGCAGCGGCTCGCCGGTGCTGCTGTCGGTCGCGCGGGTCAGGTCGAGCTTGCCCGAGAGGTCGAGCGTCCACGCGCTGTCGATCAGGCGGCGCCGGCCGTCGATCTCGAAGCCGTGCAGGCGCGCCGGCACCGACTTGAAGGCGTACTCGGGGTAGGTCGACACCGCGCCGGCTTCGTCGGTCACGGCGACGTCGGTACCGGTCGCTTCGAGCGAGATGAAGCGCGAAAAACGCGCGCTGAACACGCCCATGCGCAAGTGGTCGGTGCCCGACTTCCATTCCACGGCCAGGTCGACGTTGTTGCCACGCTCGGTCGCCAGCGTCTGGTCGCCGCGCTCGAAGGCGCCGGTGGCCGCGTGCAGGCCGTTGGCGTAGAGCTCGAACGACGTCGGCGCGCGTTCGCTCGCACTCAGCGTGCCCGACAGATTCCACGACGAGCTGAGTTTGTAGACGTTCGACAGCGAGGCGCTGCGCAGCGAAAAACTGCGCTGCGCCGCTGCGCCGAACTTCGGCGTGGCCGGGTCGATGTCACCTTCCGAGCTGAGCTTGGCGTGCTCGACGCGCAGGCCCGCGCTGAGCGTGCCGAGTGGCCACGCGGTCTCTTCGGTGATGAACACAGCCTGTCGGCGCGTGCGCGTGGTAGGCACGAAGGCTTCATCGCCGAGCGCCGAAAAGTCGAAGTCTTCGGCCTGCACACCGACCAGCCCGCGCAGCGGCCCTATCGGTGCATGTTCGAGCTCGACGCGGGCTTCGGTGCCGGCGGTCTTGAAGGTCGT
>JANYFX010000709.1 GCA_025359585.1 Rhizobacter sp.
ATCAGCAGCAGCGGCAGGTTCCACGGGCACACCACGGCCACCACGCCGAGCGGCGTGCGAAGGCCGTAGCTGATGGCGGTGCCGCCATCGGGTGTGGCCATCTGGAAGCTCTCGGTCGGCGCGTTCTTCACGATGTCGGCAAACACCTTGAAGTTGGCCGCGCCGCGCGGAATGTCGATGTGCGAGGCGAGCGAGTGCGGCTTGCCGGTGTCGGCCATCTCGGCCTGCAGGAAGTCGTCGAAGCGGCGGTTGATCTCGTCGGCCACCGCGTGCAGCAGCTCGGCGCGCTTGACCACGCTCATCCGACCCCAGTCGCCTTTCAGCGCGCGGTGTGCGGCGGCCACGGCGGCATCCACCTCGCGTTGCCCGGCTTCGTGCACGAGGCCGAGCACGCGGTTGTCGACCGGCGCGCGGTTCTCGAAGGTCTTGCCGGTGGCGACGAACTCGCCGCCGATGAAATTGAGGTAGTGCTTCATGGTCTGCATCACTGAAGATAGGAATTCATTCGAGCGCGATGGCCCGCAAGCCCGCGCGGGCGCAAGCCTCGTCCTGCTCGGCTGACGCGCCCGAAACGCCGATGCCGCCGATCAGTTCGCCGCTCTCGCGCAGTGGCAAGCCGCCGCCGAACACGACCAGGCGGGGTCGGTGCGGCATGCCGAGTCGCAAGGCCTCGTCGCCGGCCAGGATCTCCGGCCACTGCCGCGTGGGGAAGCCGAAGCTCGCGGCGGTGTAAGCCTTGTCGATTGCGATATCGACCGAATGCAGGAAGGCGCCGGGCATGCGCAGGAACGCCATCAACGTGCCCGCCCCGTCCACCACCGCAGCGTTGATGCGCACGCCGAGCGTGTCGGCGTGCGCCACCGCCGCAGCCACGGCCGCGGCAGCCGCTTCGGCGGTGATGCAGCGCTGCGCCACGCTGGCGTACTCGGGTTTCGCGTTCATCGCAGCGCGTTCCCGATCAGGTGTAGACGTCGGTGAACGAGGCCACCAACTCACCGGTGTGATAGAAAATTCCGCTCCCGAGCTTGTCTTCCGACCAGGTGGTGACGGGCCGGTCGCGCTGCGCCAGATAGCCCAAGCCGGCGAAGGTCTCGTTGCGATTGCCGCTCGGGTCGAAGAAGTAGATCGTCTCGCCGCGCGTGATGCCGTGGCGGGTGGGGGCCACATCGATCTTGACCTTGTTCTTGGCCATCACGTCGGCGGCCTTCAGCACGTCGTGCCAGGAGTCGAGGAAGTAGGCGATGTGGTGCAGCCCGCTCTTCGGCCCGCCGACGAAGGCGATGTCGTGCGGCGTGGTGGTCCGGCTCATCCAGGTCGCCGCCTGCATGTCGCCGTTCGGGCCGACGAGCACCTGCTCGGTGAGGAAGAAGTCGAGCGCCTCGGTCATGAAGCGGGTGTTGTCGGCGACGGTGTTGATGCCTTCGGGCGGGTTCATCTCGCACATCAGCAGCAGGTGGTCGAGCCAGTGCGCGCCGGCGCCTTTCAGGCCGTCCGGCCAGGGGTCGGGGTTCAGGGTGCCGACGGCGGTGCCCACGTACTCCTTCATCGCGTACAGGCGCATCTCGTGGCCGCTCGGCAAGCGGAACACCAGCATGCGGCCGGTGGAAGGCAGGGTGCCCTCGGGCAGCACGCTGGTCTTCACGCCCCAGGCCTCGATCTTCGTCTGCAGCTCGTCGAGGTCGCCGTCCTTCTCGACCTTGTAGGCCACGTGGTTCATCCCCGCCTGGTCGGAAGGTGTCAGGATCAGCGAGTACTTGTCCCACTCGTCCCAGCACTTCAGGTAGACGTTGCCGGCCTTGTCGACCATCGTGGTCTTCAGGCCCAGCACGTTTTCGTAGTGATTCACGGCGGCAGCCATGTCCATCACCTTCAGGCTGGCGTGGCCGATACGCATAACACCCATCACATGTCTCCTTGTTGCTGCGTCGAGGGCAGCGTTGCTGTGGGGCTCGCCACGACGGCGGGCTTCCGGGAAAAAGGTTTTTCGAACGTGCCGACGGGCTCCAGCCGCACCGCCGTGGCCGGTGCGACGCGGCAGGCCAGGGTGATGCCGCATCGCTCTTCATCGACGCTCACATGCGCGCGGCTGACCGGCCCGAGCGAGGTGACCGTGCCTTCGACGATGCGCACCTTGCACACGCCGCAGCCGCCGTTCACGCAGCCTGCCGGGATGCCCTTGCGGCCGAGCTTGAGCATGCCGCGCAGCAGGCTCTCGGTCGTCGCGCAGGGGAAGCTTTCGCCGGTCTGCGCGACGCAAACGTTCACCTTGGGGCGGGAGTCGAAGAGCATGCTCAGACGCGCTTGAAGAGTGGGCTGCGCGCATTGCCCGCATCGGCCGCCGAGAGGAACTTCTCGGTGTAGATGTCACGCTCGAACAAGCGGCCTTGCATCAAGGTGGCGATACAGGCTTCGACCATCGGCGGCGGGCCGCACAAGTAGGCCTGCTGGCCGGCGAAGCTGGCACCGAAATGCGCCTTGGCCGCGTCGTGCACGAAGCCGCGTGCGCCAGCCCAGTCCGAGCCGTCGGCTTCGGTGGAGAGCGCGGGCACGTACCTGAAGTTGGCGTGCTTCGCAGCCAGCGCCCGGAACTCGGTGTCGTAGTACAGCTCTTCGCGCGACCGCTGGCCGTAGACCAGGGTGATAGGCTGGGTGCAGCCACCTTCGAGCAAGTCCAGGATCATCGAACGCGGGCTCGACAGGCCCGAGCCGCCGGCCATGAAGACCATCGGCTGCTGGGCAGACTGGCGCACGAAGAAGCGGCCATACGGGCCCGTCAGGCGCAGACGCTCGCCTTCTTTCAGGCTGTTGTGCAGGTAACCCGTGCCTTTGCCACCAGCGACGATGCGCACGTTCAGTTCGATCTCGCCGGTTTTCTCCACAGAGGCCGGCGAGTTGGCGAGCGAGAACGCCCGGCTCTCGCCGAGGCCCGGGATTTCGAGCTGCACGTACTGCCCGGCCTGGAAGTGGATCGGCTTGTCGAGCGCCAGGTGCAGCGCCTTGATGGTCGGCGTGAGCGCGACGATGCGCGCTACGGTGGCGGCGAAGTCGCGCACCGGGATGACTTGCGCGTCGGGGTCTTCGTCGATGTCGGCCTCGATCGTCACGTCGCTCTGCAGCGTGCAGCAGCAGGCCAGGGTCTTGCCTTCGTCGCGTTCGAACTCCATCAGCGCGAAGGGATTCGCGTGGCCATGGTCCACGTCACCGTTGCACACCGAGACCTTGCAGGTGCCACACAGGCCGTGACCGCAGGCGTGCGGGATGTAGATGCCCTGGCGCAATGCGGCGTCGAGCACGGTCTGGCCGTCCTCGACGTCGATCGTCGCACCCAGGGGTTCGATGGTGAGTTGGTAGCTCATGGTCTGGCCTGTGCAACGTGGCCGTTCAGCTGAACGAACCCTTGATGCCGGCGAGCCCCGGCGTGCGGAAGCGGATCGCATCCTTGTGCTTCAGGCCGTTCTCGGCCAGCGACTTGGCAGGGTCGGGCGACCACGGCTGGCCGGACTTCAGCCACTGCACCGTGCTCCAATCGATCTTTGCGAAGTCCGGGTGGTAGCCGTAGATGCCGGGCAGCACAGCCGTCGGCAAGGCGCCGAAGGGCATGTCGGGCGGCAGCGGCAGGCATACCGGTGCGCAGATCATCAGATGGTCTTCCCAGCCGATGTAGAGCAGCGGTGCGGGGAAGTTCTCGCGCGCATCCTTGGCCGGGAAGCTGTAGCGCTCCAGTGCGACGACGCTCATTTCGCTTCTCCTTCGGCGTTGCGGCTGTCGATGGCTTCGCTGCGCCACTCGGCAAAGTTCTTCTGGTCCTCCGAGCCTTCGAAGTCGAAGTTGTCGCGGCCGATGTTCATCTCGTAGTACTGCAACACCGCGAGCAGCGGGTCGAACCCTTCGGCCGTCGGGTCGGTGCCGGGCTTGAAGCAGTGGCCCTGATAGATCTGGTGCACCGGCAACCAGCTCTGCACGTACTTCTCGGGCTCACCGTCGAAGATCTCCTGGCAGTGATCGCTGCAGAAGTGGTACTTGTCGCCGAGGTAGGTGCCTTCGCGGTAGCAGATCTTGCTGGCGTCGCCGGGCTCGGTGAAGAGCATCGGGATCTGGCAGGTGGTGCACAGCATCGGCAGCGTCTTGTTGTAGAAGCGGTTGCCCTTCTCGGCCTCAACCTGCCAGTGCTCCAGTCGCGGGCGGTAGTACTTGTCGAAGGTGGTCGGGTACTTCTCCGCCAGCCACGCCATCTCGTCTTCCTTCGGAATCCAGGTGTGGAAGGGCGCGGCGGCGCTGTAGTTGTAGAAGGTGGCCCAGGCCTGGTGGCTGATGTGGTCCTTGCCTTCGCAGGCGTCCTTCCAGCCCTTGGGTTCGCGGATGCCGTAACGCGCCAGGTCCTTGAAGAGCGCGCCGCCGTTCTGCTCGGCGTACATCTCCCAGGCTTCCTTCCAGCTCATCACTCGCTTGGGCAGCATGTAGTCCTGCATCATCGCGACGAGCGTCAGCAGCCGGTAGCCGCGCCAGAACCACTTGTCGATCCACTTCTGCACGATCGGCACGTTGGCCGGGTCCTGCTCGAGCATGAACTTGATGCACTCGATGCCGAGTGTCATGTGGCGGCTCTCGTCGCTCTGCGCGCTGAAGCCGAAGGTCACGGTCGACATGTCGCCGTTGTGCGCCGCGCCGCTCATGAAGGGCACGAAGAGCAGGTTCGTCAGCACGTACTCGAAGGAGAAGCTGACGGCGCACAGGAACTCGAACGGCCCGCCGGTGATCGCGTCCTCGAAGAAGGACTTCGGCACCGAGAGGTACCAGACGCGGTCGAACCAGTGGCTGGCCTGGTGCAAGCCGTTGAAGTACTTGTTGTAGTGCGAGAGCGCGTGCGTCTCGGTCTGGTAGTGGCGCAGTTCGTCGATGCTCTGCATCTGCGCCGCCACCCGCGCACCCTCGCCGGTGAACTGGCGGCCCACGTGCGCGAAGCCGCGGTGCGCGTAGTACTCGAGCGGTGTCACTCCCTGGATGAAGAGCTTCAGCGCATTCACGTAGCGCGCATCGCTCACGCCGAGTTGGCCGTTGTTCTGCGCGAAGGCCTCGATCACGGCGTAGAGCTTCTTCTCCTTCTCACCCTGGTACTTCCAGTAGGCGTCCATGGTCAGGCGGAAAGGGTCTTCCCACTTGTCCCAGTCGTGGATCTTGATGCCCTCGTACTTGTCGTAGGGGAACACTTTCTCCATCGGCTGGTAGCTGGTTTCCCAGCCCAGGCCGCGCGTCATCGCGGCGTACCGGTCTTTCAGACCAAGTTTCTTCTTCACGACACGGGTGTCCATGGATTTGTCTCCTCGGATAGGGTGGATCAGTGGCGCCAGCTGAGCGTGAGCTGGTCGTCGTCTTCGTCGATGTGGCCGGACAGCGTCACCAGGTTCACGTGGATCTGCTGCAGGTCGTAGGGGCGGCCGGTCTGCTCCTCGATCGTGTTGCGGCGGATCGTCAGGCTGTTCGGCGCGTCGATCTTCACGAGGCCGGGCGAGTGCGCGACAACGGCGTTCGGGTTGTCGGCGATGATCGCGTCGACGACCGGGCGCGACTCTTCGTTGTGCTGGAAGGCAATGAAAACGTTGGACATCGGGGGCTCCAGATTCGGTGGGGTCAGAGCGGCACGCCGGCCTTGCGGCAGCGGTCGGCCAGCTTGGAGCGGGCTTCGGCGAGGGCCTCCTGGCCGGCATCGCCGAGGGCGAGCTGCGCCACCGGGGCGAGTGCGGCCTGGGCCCGTTCGGTCCAGGCCTGCACCCAGCCCGAGATCAGCTTCTGGTTCGCGGGCGATTCAGCCGCGGCCGCCTTCACCACCGCATCGACCCAGCGCGCCGACTCGTCGTGCCACTCGGGCATGAAGGCGGTCAGCATCGCGACTGCGGTACCGCCTTTCAGCGCGATGTCGTCGTCGACGAAGCTGCCGTAGATCAACGGGTAGAGCAGGCCGTCGATCGCGAGGTTCTGGGCGACGAACAGCTCGAACGGATCCTTCACGACCAGGCTGTCCTCGACGCAGCGGCGCAGCACCTGCCACTTCGGATCGGTGAGCCAGGCCTGCTTGCCTTCTTCCAGCACCGAAGGCTCGTCGAGTGCGAGGCCCAGCCGCGTGAGGTACTGCGCCACGCCCAGGTTGTCCATCGCATGGAACATCGCCGGCGCGGTGAACGCCGTGCCGTAGCCATAAGCGCAGACGGAGGCGTTGTTCATGTTCGCGCCCCAGGCCGCATGGCGCAGCGGCAGCAGCACTTGCAAGGCCTTCACACGCACGTCGTCGGGAATCTTGCCGACCATGCCGCGGGTTTCGACGAACTGGAAGTTGGCTTCCATCGCGTCCTGCTGGCGAGCGCGCGCCATCGTCCAGGCGGCGTAATAGAACTGGCGCGGGTCCTTCAGCACGTACCAGTCCGCCAGCACGATGGCGCTGCGCGACGCGTCGAAGATCTCGTGCTGCGGGTCCCAGGTGGGCCGGTAGTGGAAGTTGGCCGAGGGCTGCGCGCCGTAGGTCGCTTCCTGGTAGCGCGAAGCCGGCTTGTCGCTGCCGGCGTACTTGGCCACGTGCGCATAGGTGTTGCGCAGCGGCTTGATTTCGCGGGCTTGCAGGTCGATGTTCATGGGGTCTTGTCTCCTCTCGTTGTCTTGCGGGAAATCTCAGGACGGAAGCCGCTGAACCTGGTTCGCGGCACAGAACTCGGCGAACGCGGGGGCCGGCAACAACAGCTCGACCGACAGCTCGGGCCAGCCGATCGCGAACTCGAAGGCCACAAGGCCATCGGCGCGTTCCTCGGTCACCCGCACATAGCGGCGCGTGGTGTCGCAGGCCGGCATCTCGTCAGCGGGGGGCGGCGCGTTCAGGTGTTGGCTTGAGGCGGCTTGCATGCGCTCTCAGAACGCATGGCCCATGCCTGAATCGGCCCACGTACTCAATAATCTCGATAATTTTAGGGGAAACACCAAGGATCAGTCGCTTCCAAAGCCCTTCCGGCACTGCCTCCGGCGAGGCGACTTCGGGTTACCCCGAATCCACCCGCGACACAGCATGAGGAATTCGTGAATCGCCCGCGAACCCGATTGATGATTTCATCAATTTCGAGCGCGGAAGCGCCCACCTTCCGTGGACACCTTCTTCATTTATATCGATAATTCAAGAATGCCCGCCACGCCACTCCCCCCCCTGCCCTCCGACGCCGACCTGCGCCGCATGGTCCATTTCTCGGCCGGCGACGGGCGCATCTGGCTCGCCAACCAGCGCATGCTTCTGGTCCATGCGGCGGCGCTCGGCGCCTTGCGCCGCGAGCTGATGCGCACCATCGGCCGCGAACAGACACGCCGGTTGTTGATGCGTGCGGGTTATGCGTCCGGCGAGCGCGATGCGGCCCTCGCGCGGCAGGTGCGGGGCGATGCCTCGGTGTTCGACATGTTCGCGGTCGGCCCGCAACTGCACATGCTCGAAGGTGCGGTGCAGGTGACCCCGGAAAAGTTCGAGCTGGACATCGCGGCCGGCAGCTTCCACGGCATCTTCCGTTGGGACCATTCCTGGGAAGTCGAAACCCATGTGCGCGACTTCGGCCCGCAGGACGAGCCGGTGTGCTGGATGCTGCTGGGCTACGCGTCGGGCTACACCAGCGCCTTCATGGGCCGGCCGACCTTCTTCAAGGAAGTCGCGTGCAGCGCCTGCGGCGAAGCGCATTGCCGCATCGAAGGCCGGCCTCTTTCGGAATGGCCGGACGCCGAAGCGATGGCGCACGACTACGCGGCCGACTCGATGCTCGTGCGCCTGGAAGATTTGCAGTCGCAGGTCGACACATTGCGCTCCAGCTTGCAGCCGGCCGATGAACTGGGGCCGCTGATCGGTCGATCCAAATCCTTCCAGGCCGCGGCCGAATTGCTGCGCAAGGGGGCCGGCACGCAAGTCACCGTGCTGCTGACCGGTGAGACCGGTGTCGGCAAAGAACGTTTTGCGCGGGCCCTGCATGCGATGAGCACCCGCGCCACCAAGCCCTTCGTGGCCGTGAACTGCGCGGCACTGCCGAGCGAGCTGATCGAGAGCGAACTGTTCGGCGCCGAAAAGGGCGCGTTCACCGGCGCCGGCGCTGCACGCCAGGGTCGTTTCGAGCGCGCCGACGGCGGCACGCTGATGCTCGATGAACTGGGGGAATTGCCACTGCCCGCGCAGGCCAAGCTGCTGCGTGTGCTGCAGCACGGCGAGATCGAACGCCTGGGCGGGACGCAGGTACGCAAGGTCGACGTGCGCGTGATCGCCGCCACCAATGTCGACCTGAAGGCCGCGGTGGCCGCAGGCCGCTTCCGCGCCGACCTGATGTACCGGCTGAACGTGTACCCGATCCGGATCCCGCCGCTGCGCGAGCGCGTCGACGACATCGAGCCGCTGGCCGCGCACCTGCTACAGCGTTTTTCGGCGCTGCACGGCAAGTTGGTTGCCGGCTTCACCGACCGCGCGCTCGACGCGCTGCGCAGCTACGCCTGGCCCGGCAACGTGCGCGAACTCGAGAACCTGATCGAGCGCGGCGTGATCCTGGCCAGCGCCCGCGAGCCAGTCGACGTGCACGAGCTGTTCCCGATGCTCGACCATGCTCCGCCGGTAATCGTCAACGCCGCCGGCCAGCTCGAGCGCGGCGCGCCCAGCGGCAGCCCGGACCTCTATGACGACGTGCTGCGCCGCGGCCTGAGTCTGGATGCACTCGAAGACGCGCTGATCCAGGAGGCCGTGCACCGCGCCGGAGGCAACCTGGCGGCTGCCGCGCGCGCGCTCGGCCTCACCCGCCCGCAGCTCAGCTACCGCCTGCAGCGCGTGCGCGAACGCGCACAGGACTGACCCCGCCACCCATGGCAAAGCGAACCTTTCTCACGCTCGTCGCCGGCAAGGGCGGCGACATCGGCCAGGCCGGCTCGCGCACACTGATCGAGCGTGCCTACGAGCAACTGCGCGACGACATCATCGAAGGGCGCTTGGCCCCCGACGACAAGCTGCGAGTGGAGCACCTGAAGGCGCACTACCAAGTCAGCGCCGGCACCTTGCGCGAGGCGATCACGCGGCTCGTCAGCGATGCCCTTGTGGTCGCCGAAGGCCAACGCGGCTTTCGCGTGGCGCCAATCGCGCTGGAAGACATGGAAGACCTCACGCGGCTGCGCCTGCACATCGAGATCGATGCGTTTCGGCAATCGATCCGCCGCGGCGACGAGGCCTGGCGGGCGCGGCTGCAGCAGGCGTTCGACGAATTGTCGGCAGTCGAGCAGCCGGTACGCGCGGAATATCGCATGCGCTGGGAGCAACTCAACAATCACTTTCACGAGGTGCTGATCTCTGCCCACTCCTCGCCGTGGACGAACAAGTTGCTACGCCTGCTCAGCCGCCATGGCGAACGCTACCGTCGCTATGCGATCGAGCTGGCCGACAGTGGACGCGACGTTCACGCCGAGCATCGCGAGATCTTCGAGTTCGCCATGGCCGGCATGGAAGCGAGGGCGGCCTTGGCACTTGAGGCGCACATCCGCGCCACGCCCGACTTGCTGGTGCGAGCGACTCGGGAGGGGCGGCAAGTGCTGCCGTAGTGATTCGCATGGCAATCGATGGCACCCAATGCCGACCCAGTTCGCCTCGACCACCCAACACACGGCCACGTCGGCACGCATGTTCGCGCGCCCGCTGACCGTTATCCAAGCGACTGGCCTGGGCCGCTCGACCATCTATCGGCTCGTCGCCGACGGCGCCTTCCCTCCCCCTGTGCACCCTAAAACCATTTCGCTGTCCTGAAATCCGCTGAGATTTCCCGAGACATCAAATTTCAATATCGCGTATGAAAAACGGACAGGGATAGCCGTTCTCGGATGTCTTGGAACTTGGAAGTGGCCAGCCCGGAGGGACTCGAACCCCCGACATCCGACTTAGAAGGTCGGTGCTCTATCCAGTTGAGCTACGGGCTGAATGGGGTGCCGCGAAGGGCTTGAAGAAGATGGTCGGGGCGGCGGGATTCGAACTCGCGACCTACTGGTCCCAAACCAGTTGCGCTACCAGGCTGCGCTACGCCCCGACGAAGCACTGATTGTACTCAGGCAGCGGCGACGCTCGGCCCCGGCGCGGGCAGCATCAGCTGCCGCGACACAGAAACACATTGCTGGATGTGCTGCTCGCAGACGAACTTCAGCGACGAGAACGTCAGCAGCGCCGACACCGCCGAGCCGGCGATCGGCACGTACTTGGCCGCCTGCTGCGTCGTCAGGCGCACGCCGACGAGCTTGAGCAGCTTGATCACCAGCTCGCGCGTGACGAGCTTGCCCACGAGCAAGCCCCCGCCAGCCGACACTGCCTTGTAGACCGCCAGGCGCCGGTCGGGTGCGAGCCGCTCGACCTGCTCGGGCGTGAGCCCGAACGCGCGGTTGATCTCGGGGATCACACGCAACAGCACCGCCACGTCGGTGACCCAGTCGACACCGGGGATCGGCACCACCGCGACGCCGGCGGCGAGCAGCGCGCGCTTGGTGACGAGGCGGCGGCACTGGCGCACCACCGCCTCGATTTCCTTCGGCGAGTCGGGCACCACGACCCACTCGATGGCTTGGCTCATCAATGTCTCGTTCGCGTCAGCTCGACGTGCCCGGTCCCTTGAGCTTGCTGACGATGAACAGCAGCACGATCGCACCGATCACCGAAGCGATCCAGCCTGCGGGCTGGCCCTGCGTATACCAGCCCATCGCCTGCCCCGCAAAGCCGGCGAGGAACGAGCCGGCGATGCCGAGCACGGCCGTGAGAATGATGCCCAGGCTTTGTGTGCCCGGAAGGATCGCACGCGCGATCAGGCCGACGACGAAGCCGATGACGGCCATCCAGACGTATCCCATGGTTCTTGCCCCTTGTGAAGCCCGGGCCACGCGCACCATGCGCGCAGCGCTTCGGTCAGCGCGGCCAATGTATCGCATCGGCGCGCGCAGGGCCATGCGCCCTCACCCCAGCATCTGCGCCCACACTTTTTCCAGGCGCTTTGCACTCACCGGCTGCGGGGTGCGCAATTCCTGGGCGAACAAGCTCACGCGCAGTTCTTCGAGCAGCCAGCGGAACTCTTCGAGGCGCCTGTCCTGCACCCCTTTGCGCTCGGCGAGGTGGCGCCAGTAGCGCTGCTCGATCGGGCGCAGCTCGGCCAGGCGCTGCGCGTCGCGGGCCGGGTCGGCGCGCAGCTTGTCGAGCCGCATGACCACCGCTTTCAGGTAGCGCGGCAGGTGCGCGAGCTGGGCCCAGGGCGCGGCGCTGATGAAGCGTTTGGGCATCAGGCGCGCGAGCTGCGCGTTCACGTCATCGTTGACTTCTTTCGGCGCGCGTGCGTCTTTGAGCTTGCGCAGCGCTGCGTTGTGTTCGATCAGGATCACGGCGGCCATGCGCGCGATCTCGCTGGCGATCAGCGTCAGGCGCCCTCGCCCTTCGTCGACGCGGCGTGTGAAGCTGGCCGCGTCGGTGGGCAGCGGCTCGAGCAGGAAGGCCCGGTCGAGCGCCACGTCGATGATCTGGTCGCGCAGTTCGTCGGCACTGCCGCCGCCCGTCCCCTCAGGCGTTCGACCGACCTGCATGAAGGCGACGGCCATCGTGCGCAGATCGGGGATGTTCTTCTCCAGATATTTGAGCGCGTCGCGCAGCTGCAAGGCGACGAGGCGGCGCAGGCCGGCGCGGTGCTGGCGGCGGGCCACGTCGGGCTCGTCGAAGACTTCGATCTCGACGTGCGTCGTCTTGTCGATGAGCGCCGGAAAGCCGAACAGCGACTGGCCGCCCTTGCGGATTTCCATCAGCTCGGGCAGTTCGCCGAAGGTCCAGGCGGTGTATTTATCTGGCACAGCGCCTTCGCCCTCACCCCTGCCCTCTCCCGCCAGCGGGAGAGGGTGTGCGACCGAGCGAAACAGGCCCCCTCCCCCGCTGGCGGGAGAGGGTTGGGGTGAGGGTGGCACCGACGCCAGCACCTCCAGCGACGCCAGCGCCTGAAACGCCGAGCGCGCCTGCGTACCCAGCTCGGCCTTCAGCGCCGCGAGGTTGCGGCCCATGCCGAGCTGCCGGCCGTGTTCGTCGTTGATGCGGAAGTTCATCATCAAATGCGGCTGCAGTTGTTCCTGCTTGAAGTCGGCTCGCTTGATGTCGAGCTGGGTCTTGTCGCGCACATGCTTGAGCAGCGCGTCGATCAGGCTGCCCTGCGCGAACGGCACGGCGGCCACGAACGAGTCCACGTACTCTGGCAAGGGCACGAGCCGCGAACGCGGCCGCTGGTGCAGGCTCTTCACCAGCGCGAGCACCTTGTCCTTCAGCATGCCGGGCACGAGCCATTCACAGCGTTCGTCGTTCACCTGGTTCAGTGAATAGATCGGCACGCTGACCGTGACGCCATCTTTCGCGTCACCCGGTTCGTGCAGGTAGGTCGCCACGCAGTCCACACCGCCGAGCCGCAGCGTCTTCGGGAACGCGGCCGTCGTGATGCCGGCCGCTTCGTGGCGCATCAATTCTTCGCGCGTCAACAACAGCAGGTTCGGCTGGCGCTTCACTTCGTCTCGGTACCAGCGCTCCAGGCTGTGGCCGCTGCACACGTCGGCGGGCAATTGCTGGTCGTAGAAGGCGTGGATCAGTTCGTCGTCGACCAGCACGTCTTGCCTGCGCGACTTGTGCTCCAGCTCTTCGACCTGCGCGATCAGTTTGTGGTTGGCCGCCACGAACGGCAGCTTCGTTTCC
>JANYFX010000735.1 GCA_025359585.1 Rhizobacter sp.
GTCACGCATGCGTGGCACGAAGTAGCGCAGAAAGAACCAGTAGCCGCCGAACCACAGCAGCGTCGGCACCGCCAGGCGCCAGTCGGCCGCGCCCATCAGCAGCAGCGCGCTCAGGCCGTAGATGCCGATGTACCAGATCGCACGGATCGTGCTGACGACCGACTCGCGCAGCGCGTTGCTGGTCTGCATCACGCGGTTGGCGATGCGGCCCGCGAAGTCGTTCTGGAAGAACGGCCAGCTCTGCCGCACCACGTGCCAATGGCTTTGCCAGCGGATCAGGCTCGTCACACCCGGCACGACGGCGTTGTTGCGCACCAGGCTGTCGGCCAGCAGCGTGATCGGGCGGCCGATCACGACGACGGCGGCCATGCCGATCAGCATCGGCAGAGCGGCGTGGAAGGCGACGGCACGATCGGTGGCTTCCATCAGCGTGACCAGCTTGCCGATGAACACCGGGATCAGCGTGTCGATGCCGGCCACCGCCAGGCCGGTCACGAACATCGCGCCGTAGAGGCCGCGTGCCTGACGCACGAAGTGCCAATAGAAGCCGATCAGACCCGGCGGTGGCGAGCCGGTGGGCAACTGGGTCGGGCGGATCAGGCTTTCGAAGAATGCAAACATAGCCGGGCATTCTCGCTGCCCGCGAAAAAGCGCGCCTCATCTGGTCGATGGGCGCCGTGTGCAGCTCAAGAAAAAGGCCGCCCGAAGGCGGCCTTTGAAACGCGGAGAAAAGCTCAGGAACCGGTCTGGTTGCTGCGGAACAGGCGCGCCAGGATCGGCTTGGCAGTCTTGTCCACCGAGCGGCGTGCGACCTGGTTCTGGTCGTATTCGTAGTCGGTGCGCGGCAGCGTGCCGTTCGCAATCGCTTCACGCGTCTCGGCCTTCACCTGGGCGCGGGTCACGGTCGAGGCGCGAATCATCTCGATGCCGAACGGGTTGTAGCTGCGGCTGCGGTCGCTGCTGTTGGCCAGCAGCGGGCTCGGCTTGACAGCCAGGGCAGCCAGCACGTCGGCGCGGGTCAGCGGCGCGCCCTGAGCGCGGCCCGCGACGTCGTAGTCGGTCTTTTGCAGCGTGCCGTCGGCGCGCGCCTGCTCGAGTTGCGCCACGACTTGCGCGCGGCTCAGCGGGGCGTTGACCTCATCGGCCAGAACGGTCGTGCTGGCAAAGGTGGCGAGTGCAGAAACCGCGACAGTGGCGGCGAAGAGGAGCTTGGCATTCATGGTCATTTCCTTCAATCAAAGTGGTTCGACTTGTCCGGGCCCGGCGGTGTGTGTCTGCCGTCTTGTCCAGCCTCGGTGAGGTCTTTCTCATCGATGGGATGAACTGTAGGCATTGCCGATGCATCAATAAAGTAGCTGTGCTTCAATTGCGTATTGCTGAAATAGAAACAAACGAGGGCTTGAACGTGGACCGACTTCACTCCATGCGCGTGTTTTCCAGGGTGATCGAGCAGGGCAGCTTCGCTGGCGCAGCGCGCGACCTGAACCTGTCGCCGGCCGTGGTGACCCGCCTCGTGGCCGATCTGGAGGAGCACCTCGGCGCGCGCCTGATCAACCGCACCACGCGCCGCCTGTCGCTCACCGACACGGGCGAGAACTACCTGGAGCGGGTGCGCCACATCCTGACCGAGGTCGAAGAAGCCGAAGCGCTGGCGACGGCCGCCACCTCGGAGCCGCGCGGTCATTTGCGCGTGCTGTGCTCACCGGCCTTCGCGGTGCACCAGATCGCCAAGATGCTGCCCAGGTTCCGGGCGCTGTACCCGCGCGTCACGCTGGAGCTTTCGGTGCCGGGCCCGGTGGAAACGGTGGACGAAAATTTCGACGTGAGCATCATCACCGAGGGCCGCCGCGCGCTCGACGGCAGCTTCGTCGCGCGGCGCCTGGCGCGCTCCGAAGTGATCGCCTGCGCCTCGCCGGAGTACCTCGACAAACACGGCCGGCCGCAGCACCCGCGAGATCTGGCCAAACACGAAGCGATGTTGCCTAACTTTCTACATGAGCTGACGTTTCACGCCGTCAACTGGAACGGTGAAGACTCGGCCACCGAGTCGGTCACGCTGCCGGTGCCGCGCCCGGCGCTGAGCACCATCCACACCGACACCATGTACGCTGCCGCCTTGGCCGGCATGGGCATCACCGGCCTGCCCTCGTTCGTGGCCGAAGACGCGCTGCTCGAAAACGCGCTGGAGCGCGTGCTGCCGCAGTGGCACATGCTGACCACGACGCTCTACGCCGGGATGCCCACGCGCAAGCACGTGCCGGCGCGCACGCGCGCCTTCGTCGACTTTCTGGTGCAGACCTTCGGCGGCGAAGACCGCGACCCGTGGTTGCTTGCGGCGGGCTGCGAGACGCAGCGGCGCGGTGCGCCGGAGAAGGTGGTGGAAGAGGTGCAGGGCTCGCTGGGATTCGCGAGCTGAAGCGTCAGCGAAACACCTCGACCCGCTCCGCGCCCATCAGCGGCTCCAGCAACCGCGACAAGGGCCGCAGCGCGTTGTAGCGCGCCGAGACCTTGTGCGCGTAGGCAAAGAAGCGCGGCAGGTCTTCGCTGTACTTCGGCTTGCCGTCGCGGTGTTTCAGGCGGCAGAAGATGCCCAGCACCTTGAGGTGGCGCTGCAGCCCCATCCACTCGACCTGGCGCCAGAACTCGCCGAAGTCTTCGGGCATATGCAGGCCGGCCTGGCGCGCTGCCTGCCAGTAACGCACGGCCCAGTCGAGTTCCTGCGCTTCTTCCCACGAGATGAAGGCGTCGCGCAGCAGCGAGGCCAGGTCATAGGCGATCGGGCCGCGCACCGCGTCTTGAAAGTCGAGGATGCCGGGGTTGCCGGCTTCAGGCGGGCAGACCATCAGGTTGCGTGGCATGTAGTCGCGGTGCACGGCCACGGTCGGTTGGGCGAGTGCGCTCTGCACGAGCAGGTCGCAGGCGCTGTCCCAAACCGCCTGTTCTTGCGGCGTCCACGTCACGCCGAGTTCGCGTGCCACGCACCACTCGGGGAAGAGGGCAAGCTCGCGGCGCAGCAAGGCATCGTCGTACGCGGGCAGGGCGCTCGCATCGGCGCGCAGCTGCCACTGAATCAACGCAGCGGTCGCGTCGCGCATCAGCGTGTCGATGGTCGCCGTGTCGCTGCTGATGACGGCCGCTTGCAAGACGCTCAGGTAGAGCTGCGCGCCGAGATCGGTGAGCAGCAGAAAACCGTGCCCGACATCCTGCTCGACGACACGCGGCGCGTTCAGGCCAGCGGCTTGCAGCAGCGCGGCCACGCCGATGAAGGGCCGCACGTCTTCGAGCGGCGGCGGTGCGTCCATCACGATGAAGCTCGCGCCCGATGCCGCGTCAACGCGGAAGTAGCGCCTGAAGCTCGCATCGGCCGATGCGCTGCGCAGTGTCGCTGTGATCAGGCCGTGCGCGGGCACCACGCTTTGCAGCCAGGTTTCGAAGGCGTGCTGGCGGACCGGATCGGCCCACACGATGGGGTCAGCGGCAGAGTGGCTCAAGCGTGGGTCCGGAGTGTGTGGCCGGTGCGATGGCACCCACCGTTTTGCAGGCAAGGCAACAAGGTGCCTCGTGGATAATCGATTCTACAAACCACTCTGCCGGGTGGCGGGCACTGTCGAAGCTGCCGGTTGCGCATTCATCGCGCCACCGCAGCGCGTGCCGCACGGCGAAGCCCACTGTCTGTCGCCATTGTCCTTGTCGCCCACTCGCCGATCTTCCGCCGCAACGCGTTGGCGCCTCACGCCGCTGGCCGCCGCGCTTGCCGCGACATGGGCCGCGCTGCTGAGCGCTCCGGCACGGGCTGAAGACCCTGCACCCGACGGCATCGAGCTGCGCCAGGCACCGGCCCTGCGCCCCGCACCGCGCGGTGATGCGGCGCGCAAGCTGCCGATCATTCTGCAAGCGCAAACGCTGACCGGCCGGCCCGATCTCGACACCGTCGCCGAAGGCAACGCCGAGTTCCGCCGCGGCGGCACCGTGATTCGCGCCGACCGCTTGGTCTACCAGGCGCCCGACGACCTGGCGATCGCCAACGGCAACGTGCGCATCAGCCGCGACGGCAACATCTACACCGGCCCCGAGATGCAGCTCAAGGTGCAGCGCTTCGAAGGCTTCTTTCTCAACCCGACCTACCGCTTCAGCCGCATCGGCGCGGGCGGCACGGCGCAGCGGGTCGATTTTCTCGACGAGCAACGCGCGGTCGCGACGCGCGCCACGTACACGAGCTGCCCGGCCGATGGCACCGGCACGCCGGCCTGGCTGCTCTCGACCGACCGTGTGCAGATCGACTTCGCCAACAACGAAGGCATCGCCGACCGTGCGGTGCTGCGTTTCTATGGCGTGCCGATCCTGGCCGCGCCGCGCCTGAGTTTCCCGCTGACCGATGCACGCAAGTCGGGCTGGCTGCCACCGAATTTCGACCTCGACACCAAGAGTGGTCTGCAATTTTCGATTCCCTACTACTGGGACATCGCACCCAACCGCGACGCCACCTTCACGCCGCAGCTCAGCACCCGCCGCGGCGCCGGGCTGGAGAGTGAATTCAGGTACCTCGAGCCCGGCCATCGGGGTGAACTGAAGCTGAACCTGCTGCCCTTCGACCAGCTGACCGGCACCACGCGCTACGCACTGAACGGCTCGCACCAGAGCGAGTTCGGGGGCGATCTGCGCGCTCAGCTGCGGGTGCTGCGGGTCTCCGACAACGATTACTGGAAAGACTTTCCGCGCGATCTGGGCAGCCTCACGCCACGCCTGCTCGCGTCCGACCTGGAGCTCACGCGCCCGTTCGGTGACGACTGGAATGGTTACGCGCGTGTGCAGCGCTGGCAGGTGCTGCAAACCGCCGACCTCACGACCCGCATCGAGGCCCCCTACGAGCGGCTGCCGCAGATCGGCGCGCGTTATCTGCAGCGGGTGGGCGGTGGATTCGATCTCGGCTTCGAGGGCGAATTCAACCGCTTCACGAACCCGGTCGACGCCGTGAGCGTGGCCCGCCCCACCGGCTCGCGCCTGCACGCGTTGGGCAGCCTGAGCCGGCCCTTCGCGTCACCGGGCTGGACGGTCACGCCCAAGCTCTCGTTCAACGCCGCCTCCTATTCGCTCGACCAGCCGCTGGCCGACGGCCGCAGCAGCGCGGCGCGGGTGATCCCGACGCTGAGCCTGGACAGCAGCTGGGTGCTCGAGCGCGACACCCGGTTCTTCGGCCGCAACGTGCGCCAGACGCTGGAGCCGCGGCTGCTCTACGTCAACACCCCGTACCGCGACCAGGCGGGGCTGCCGAACTTCGACTCGTCGGCGAAGGACTTCAACTTCGATTCGATTTTCAGCGAGAGCGCGTTTTCGGGCGTCGACCGCGTCTCCGACGCGCACCAGCTCACCGCTGGCGTGACCACGCGGGTGCTCAGCCCCGAGACCGGCGCCGAGGTGCTGCGGCTGGGCATCGCGCAGCGTTACCTGTTCCGCGATCAGCTCGTCACGCCCACGGTCGCGAACACGGCCGGCACGCCCACGCCGGTGGACCCGTTCTCCGGCGTCGGACCGGCGCTCACGCAGCGGTTCTCCGACGTGCTGCTGCTCGGCTCGACCACGCTGGTGCCGAGCTGGGCGCTCGAGGCGTCGTTGCAGTACAGCCCGGACAGCAAACGCCTGGCGCGCTCGATCGTGTCGGCGCGCTATTCGCCCGGCCCGTACCGAACCCTGAGCGTCACCTACCGGTTGACACGTGGTTTGAGTGAACAGGTGGAACTCGGCTGGCAATGGCCGATCTATGGG
>JANYFX010000641.1 GCA_025359585.1 Rhizobacter sp.
TCGACCTGGTGCCCGAGCGGCGCGGCATGGCCTCGTCGTTCCAGGCCTGCGTGGGCAGCCTGGCCAACGGCCTGGTGGCCGGGGTGATCGCGCCGCTGGTGATGCATTCCACCGTGTGGCTCGCGGTGGCTTCGCTGCTGATGATGAGTGTGGGTGTTTTCGCGTGGATCTGGGTCAAGCCGCGCGTCACCTGAGACAGCTGAGATTCAAGTTCGCCGCACTCGGGTCGATATGAAGGCGATGCACGTCCCCCGCGTGCCGGAGACCCGCCATGCCCGCTCCCCGATTTTTGCCGCACCGCCTGCTCGCCCGAACGGTGTTCGGCCTGAGTGCCGCCGCGCTGTGCGCGGGCTTGCACGCCGCTGAGCACGCGGAGCCGGCAGCGGCGTCGAAGCCGGCGCCCGCCAGCGCGAGCCCGGAACCGAAAGCCGACGCGGCCGATGCCAAGGGTGCGAAAGAGGAAGCCCGCATCGCAGGCAAAAAGCCGGGTCCGCAAGACCCGATGGACATGCTGCGCGAAAAACTCGCCGCCCGCCTGGGCGCCACCAAACCGCCCGAGGTCGTCAGCCCGAACGTCGTGCGCGTCGTCTCCAAAGCGAGTGTGGCGCAAGAGACGGCGGCCATGCTGGGCAGCGGCCACGGGCCCGCCTTGCCGACGGCCCGACGCCTTGCCGCCGAGCCGCGCAAGCCGGCCGCCCATGCGAGCGCGGAAGCCGGCCACGCCGGGCACTGGAGCTACGAAGGCGCCGGCGGCCCCGAAGGCTGGGGCCAGATGAAACCCGAGTTCGCGAAGTGCTCGACCGGCTCGCGCCAGAGCCCGATCGACATCCGCGACGGCATCAAGGTCAGCCTCGACGCCGTGGCCTTCGACTACAAACCGAGCGCGTTCCGCGTGCTCGACAACGGCCACACGGTGCAGGTCAACGTCGGCCCGGGCAATTCGATCGAGGTGCTGGGCCGGCGCTACGACCTGCTGCAGTTCCACTTTCACCGCCCGTCCGAAGAGCGCATCGACGGCAAGCAGTTCGACATGGTCGTGCACCTCGTGCACAAGGATCTGGAAGGGCGCCTCGCGGTCGTCGCGGTGCTGCTCGAACGTGGCAGCGCACTGCCCATCGTGCAGAGCGTGTGGAACAACCTGCCGCTCGAGAAGGGCGACGAAGTGGCCGCCAAGCTGCCGCTCGACATGGGCGCGCTGCTGCCCACCGAGCGCAGCTACTTCACCTACATGGGCTCGCTCACCACGCCGCCGTGCAGCGAAGGCGTGCTGTGGATGGTCATGAAAAACCCGGTGCAGGTCTCGGCCGAACAGATCGGTATCTTCAGCCGGCTCTACCCGATGAACGCGCGGCCGATCCAGTCGGCCAGCGGGCGGCTGATCAAGGAATCGAACTGATCTGCGTGCGGCCGCGCTGAGCGCGGCGATACACTGCGCTGCCTCAACGAGGGAGCGTGTGCATGGGCTTTTTGATCATCGGTCTGGTGCTGTTTCTCGGCATCCATTCGGTTTCGGTGTTCGCACCGGCGTGGCGTGACCGGCAGCTCGCACAACGCGGCGAGGGCGCGTGGAAAGGGCTCTACAGCATCGTCTCGCTGATCGGATTCGTGCTGCTGGTCTACGGCTACGGCGTGGCGCGGCAAGCGCCGGTCGCTCTCTACACGCCGCCGACTGCGATGCGCCACATCGCGCTGTTGCTGATGCTGCCGGTGTTCCCGTTGCTGTTCGCGGCCTACCTTCCGGGGCTCATCAAGACGGCCGCCAAACACCCGATGCTCGCGGCCACCAAACTTTGGGCGCTGGCGCATTTGCTGGCCAACGGCAACCTGGCCGACGTGCTGCTCTTCGGTGGTTTTCTGGCCTGGGCCGTGGTCGACCGCATCTCGCTCAAGCGCCGTGTGGCGCGTGCCGTGCCGGGCGCACCGGCCGGGCCGGCGAACGACCTGATCGCGCTGTTCGGCGGCCTCGCGCTCTACGCCGTGTTCCTGCTGTGGGCACACCGCTGGCTGATCGGTGTGTCGCCGCTTTCCTGAGCAGCGCACCGACCGCGTTCGTGGGCTCTGTTGCGTTGCTGCGCGAGGATCGCGCGAACGGCCTGGACGCGCTGCGCGCGCTCGCCATCGCGCTCGTGTTTGCATACCACTACATGGTATTCGTGAGCCGCGAGGAAACCTTCGGCCGGGCAAGCGTGGTCGGCTGGGTCGGTGTCGACCTGTTCTTCGTGCTGAGCGGCTACCTGATTGCGAACCAGCTGTTCGCCGGCTTCGCCCGAGGCGGGCGTTTGTCCCTCGCCGCGTTCTACGCGCGGCGTGCGCTGCGAACCTTGCCGGTGTTCTGGTTCGTGCTGGCGCTGTACTTCATCTTTCCGCAAGTGATGGGCGGGCGCACGCCGCCGCCGCTCTGGTCGTTCCTGAGCTTCACGCAAAACTTCGGGCTCCTGCCGGGCACCGCGTTCTCGCATGCCTGGTCGCTGTGCATTGAAGAGCAGTTTTACCTGGTGCTGCCGCTGACGCTGGTGCTGGCCACGCGGTTCGCGCAGCGCCGGGTGTTGGCGTGGGCCGTGTTGCTGAGCCTGCTCGCGCTCGGCGTGCTGGCGCGCGCCGTGCTCTGGCAGACCTACGGCCGCGAGAGCACGGGGCACATCGACGGCTACTACCCGAACATCTACTACGCCACCCTGTGCCGCTTCGACGAACTCCTGCCCGGCGTGGCGATCGCGCTGCTGAAGAACTTTCACCGGCCGCTGTGGGTGCGCATCGTGCGCCACGGACGCCGCGTGTTCGCCGCCGGTCTTCTGGCCACGGGCTGCATGCTGTTCGCGGTTCACCACCACTATTTCATCGACGGCTACGGCTACGGTTTTTTCATGACGGCCTTCGGCTATTCGCTGGTCGCGATGGCGTTCGCGCTGCTCGTGGTCGCCGCCCTCAGCCCTGGCTCGTGGCTGCAGCGTGTGCGTATTCCCGGCGCGCAGTCGCTGGCGCTGTGGTCGTATTCGATCTGCCTGTCGCACAAGGCGGTCGCGCAGATCGTGCAGGCCGAACTCGCTGCTCTCGGTGTGTCGGCCGCGTGGATGCCCGCCCTCATCGTGCCGGCCTGCCTGGCAGTCGGGTGGCTGCTCTACCGCTGCATCGAAGTGCCGTTCATGTCACTGCGGGAACGCCATGTGCCGCGCCTCTTCTCCCACTCGCCGGGCGACGCCGCTTCGCTGCAAACGGGTCTGGGCGAGCGCTGAGTCTTCAGCGGCGCTGCTGCAGTTCCTGCAGTAGCTTGTTGCGATCGACACCTTCGCCCTGGTCGGCCAGCAGCTGAAAGAACTGCTCCTGCGTGCCGGCGACTGCCGATGCTTTCCTGACCACGATCTTCGCGATCGGGCCGATGTGTTTGGTCATCACCTTGACGGCGTGTTCAAGCGTTGCTTCCGACAAAGGCGTGATCGCAGCCGTGCCGCCGGTGGTCGGCTTCGGTGCGCTCGTGTGCGAGCGCGCGAGGCCACCGAGCGACGAAGAAATGGCACCCACCTTTTGCAGAAACGCCGTGCGGTCGGCCGGCTCGGCAATGTGCTCGATGAGGGCGTTGCCCAGCCCGCGCATGTCGGTGGAGGCCTTCGCGGCGTTGCGCACCAGCACCCGCGCCATCGGCCCGATGAACGCCGCGAGCGCACGCTCGACCTGCGTCAGCGCAGCGCTGTCCCAGCCGGTGATCGGCGTCGTCTGCGCACCGCTGGGCGTGTTGGTGGCCCTGTCGTGCGAGCGTGCGCCGGGCGCATCGACCATCGCCGACGCCACCGCTGCGCTCGGCGCCGGGCGCATCACGACCGTGGTTTCGTTCAGGTTGACCGGCAGCCCCGCGGCAACGCGCGAGAGCACCTCGCGAAACTCGGCGGCGCTCGTGAACCGGGCTTGCGGGTCCTTCGCGATGGCCTTGGCCACCACCCGATCGAAACGCGCTGTTCGCCCGCTGCCTTCCATTTGGCTCGGCGGCGTGGGGTGCTCGTTCAAGATCTTGTACATCACCGCTTCGTAGGTGCCGGTGAAAGGCGCTTCGCCCGACAGCAGCCGGTACAGCAGCACACCGGCGGCGAAGATG
>JANYFX010000652.1 GCA_025359585.1 Rhizobacter sp.
GGTCATTGATGAAGCGGGCCGCCAGCTCGGCCGCCGTCGACAGCGCCGACGACGAGTACTTGACGCCGTGGTGCTCTTCGAAGCGGGACTTCAGGCCACGCAGGATCTGGATGGTCTGCTCGACCGAAGGCTCGTTGACATCGACCTTCTGGAAGCGGCGCGACAGCGCGTGATCCTTCTCGAACACCCCGCGGTACTCGGTGAAGGTGGTGGCGCCGATGCACTTGAGCTGACCATTGGCCAGTGCAGGCTTGAGCAGGTTAGAGGCGTCCAGGGTGCCACCGGAGGCCGAACCGGCGCCGATGATGGTGTGGATCTCGTCGATGAACAGGATGCCGTTCGGCGTGTCCTTCAACTGCTTGAGGACTGCCTTGAGGCGCTGTTCGAAGTCACCGCGGTACTTGGTGCCGGCCAGCAGCGCGCCCATGTCGAGCGAAAACACGACGGCGTTCTGCAGGATTTCCGGCACGTCTTCCTGGGTGATTCTCCAGGCCAGGCCTTCGGCGATGGCGGTCTTGCCCACGCCGGCCTCACCGACCAGCAGCGGGTTGTTCTTGCGCCGGCGGCACAGGATCTGGATCACACGCTCGACTTCGAGCTCGCGCCCGATCAGCGGATCGATCTTGCCGTCGCGGGCCAGCTGGTTCAGGTTCTGGGTGAACTGGTCGAGCGGCGAGCCCTTGCCGTCGCCTTCGTCCTTTTCACTTTCACCACCGCCGCTGCCTTCGCTCGGCTTCGACGACGGCTCCGGCGGGTCGCTCTTCTTGATGCCGTGGGCAATGAAGTTGACCACGTCGAGGCGGGTCACGCCTTGCTGGTGCAGGTAGTAGACCGCGTGCGAATCCTTCTCGCCGAAGATCGCGACCAGCACGTTCGCGCCGGTCACTTCCTTCTTGCCGCTGCCGGTCGACTGCACATGCATGATCGCGCGCTGGATCACACGCTGGAAACCGAGCGTCGGCTGGGTGTCGACCTCGTCGGAGCCGCCGACGGTCGGCGTGTTCTCCTTGATGAAGCCGAGCAGGCTTTTGCGCAGGTCGTCGACGTTGGCCGAACACGCACGCAGCACCTCGGCGGCTGACGGGTTGTCGAGCAGCGCCATCAGCAGGTGCTCGACCGTGATGAATTCGTGGCGTTGCTGGCGCGCCTCGACGAACGCCATGTGCAGACTCACCTCAAGCTCTTGCGCAATCATGCGGCCTCCATAATGCATTGCAAAGGGTGGCCACCGCGGCGTGCGGCGGCCAACACCAACTCCACTTTCGTCGCTGCCACGTCTTTCGAGTAGACGCCACAAACGCCCCGCCCGTCATGGTGAATTTTCAACATGATCTGGGTCGCGGTTTCGAGATCGCGTTTGAAATACTCCTGCAGCACCATCACCACGAACTCCATCGGCGTGTAGTCGTCGTTGAGCAGCACCACCTGGTAAATGCGCGGCGGCTCGGTCTTCTGGGTCTGACGCTCGACGACAACCGCCCCCTGACCGTCGTCGGGCCGGGGCCGAGCCACTGGTGGCGCGGGGGAAACGGGTTTGTCTTCGGGCATGGATTCATTCTATCGAGTTGACGCTCGAACGTTTCGACCCTTTGCATATTGCACCTGCCGCTGAATCCACAAGGGCAGAAATGCACGCTGACCGACGTGCATATTCGGCACCAACGGGGCGCCCATGCACCATTCTTGACAGCGCAATTCACGCGGCGCGAAAATGCCCAGCGCGACAACGGGCCGCGCCACGAACATGGAGCTTCGCCATGGCCACCGGAACAGTCAAATGGTTCAACGACGCCAAGGGCTTCGGTTTCATCGAACCCGAGGCCGGTGGCGAAGACGTGTTTGCCCATTTTTCGGCGATCCAGATGGATGGCTTTCGCACCCTCAAGCAGGGTGGCCGGGTCAGCTTCGAGGTGGTTCAGGGGCCGAAGGGGCAGCTGGCCCAGAACATCGCGACCCTTGACGCGGGGCCGGGCGCAGCGGCCGAGGTGGCAGCGACGCCGGAGCCTGGCTCGGCCTGACGCGCGCTGCTTCTACCTGCAAGGTCCGTCAGGGCCAACAAGCCTATGAAACGACGCGGCAGGACGTCCTCGAACAAAAACCCCAGCCGAATCAACGATCTGGGGTTTTTGTGAGACGGAGAGAGACGTGCTCAGACGCTCCGGGGCGCGTTCACATGTGGTCGATCATCACCTGGCCAAAGCCGGAGCACGACACCTGCGTCGCGCCGTCCATCAGGCGCGCGAAGTCGTAAGTGACTTTCTTCGACAGGATCGACTTTTCCATCGAGCTGATGATCAGGTCGGCGGCCTCCAACCAGCCCATGTGGCGCAGCATCATCTCGGCCGAGAGGATTTCCGAGCCCGGGTTCACGTAGTCCTTGCCAGCGTATTTCGGCGCGGTGCCGTGGGTGGCTTCGAACATCGCGATCGAGTCCGACAGGTTGGCTCCCGGCGCGATGCCGATGCCGCCGACCTGCGCGGCCAAAGCGTCGGACACGTAGTCGCCGTTCAGGTTCAATGTCGCGATCACCGAGTACTCGGCCGGGCGCAGCAGGATCTGCTGCAGGAAAGCGTCTGCGATCACGTCCTTGACGACGATGTCGCTGCCGCTCTTCGGGTTCTTGAACTTCATCCACGGGCCGCCGTCGATCAGCTCGGCGCCGAACTCCTTCTGGGCCAGCGCATAGCCCCAGTCCCGGAAGCCACCTTCGGTGAACTTCATGATGTTGCCCTTGTGCACCAGCGTGACCGAGGATTTGTCGTTGTCGATCGCGTACTGCAGCGCCTTGCGCACCAGGCGCTCGGTGCCTTCGCTGGAGACCGGCTTGATGCCGATGCCCGAGGTGTTCGGGAAGCGGATCTTCTTGACGCCCATTTCATCGATCAGGAACTTGATCAGCTTCTTCGCCTTGTCGCTGCCCGACTCGAACTCGATGCCGGCGTAGATGTCTTCGGAGTTCTCGCGGAAGATGACCATGTTGGTCTTCTCGGGCGCCTTGACCGGTGACGGCACGCCGGTGAAGTACTGGATCGGGCGCAGGCAGACGTAGAGATCGAGTTCCTGGCGCAGCGCGACGTTCAGCGAGCGGATGCCACCGCCCACCGGCGTGGTCAGCGGGCCCTTGATAGAGACCACGTAGTCCTTCACCGCTTCGAGCGTTTCGGCCGGCAGCCACACGTCGGGGCCATAGATGCGGGTCGACTTCTCACCGGCATAGACCTCCATCCAGTGGATCTGGCGCTTGCCGGCGTAAGCCTTGGCCACGGCCGCGTCGACCACCTTCATCATCACCGGTGTGATGTCGGCACCGGTGCCGTCGCCCTCGATGAAAGGAATGATCGGCTGCTCGGGCACGTTGAGCGAGAAGTCGGCGTTGACGGTGATCTTTTGCCCGCCTTGGGGCACCTTGATGTGCTGGTACATGGAATGTGGCTCCGCTCGCTGTGGTGGGGTCTTTGGTGAACAAAGATTCTATGTCACGCTCTCTCGGGCTAGACCGATTCGGCGCTCGCCCTGTCGGCCGAACCAGCAGCTTGGAGCGTTGATAATTGCGTCTCCACTTTCAATCGCTGCCATGACCTCTCTCAAGAAGCGTGCCGTGCTGGCATTTGGCACCCTGTTGCTGGGCGCCGCGGCGCAAGCGCAGGACGGCCCACAAAAGCTCGATGCGATCCAGATCAATGCCGGCATGCACCTGATTCAAGCCGAGCTGGCGCGCACGCCCGACGAGCACAGCATCGGCCTGATGTTTCGCAAGACCATGGCCGCCAACGAAGGCATGCTGTTCGCCTTCGATGCCCCGCGTCAGCAGTGTTTCTGGATGAAGAACACGCTGCTGCCGCTGTCGGCGGCGTTCGTCGCCGACGATGGCAGCATCGTCAACATCGAAGACATGAAACCGCAGACGCTGGACAGCCACTGCTCAACCAAACCGGTGCGCTTTGTGCTGGAGATGAACCAGGGCTGGTTCGCCAAGCGCGGCATCAAGGCAGGCTCGAAGCTGCAGGGACCGCCGTTCGCGCGCTGACGCCAGTTGCGCGCAGCGGCAATAGAAGAGGGGGCCGGCAGCGCCGGCCCCGCTCTTATCTTCCGCCGAAGGCGTTACGCAAAGTTCGCTTCGACGAAGTCCCAGTTCACGAGCGAGGTCATGAAGGTCTCGGCCCACTTCGGACGCAGGTTGCGGTAGTCGATGTAGTAGGCGTGTTCCCACACGTCGATCGTCAGCAGCGCCTTGTCGGCGGTGGTCAGCGGCGTGCCGGCAGCGCCCATGTTGACGATGTCGACGCTGCCGTCGGCCTTCTTGACGAGCCAGGTCCAGCCCGAGCCGAAGTTGCCGACCGCGCTCTTCACGAAGGCTTCCTTGAATGCGGCGTAGCTGCCCCACTTCGAGGTGATGGCGGCCGAGAGCGCGCCCCTGGGTTCACCACCGCCGGCCGGCTTCATGCAGCTCCAGAAGAAGGTGTGGTTCCAGATCTGGGCCGAGTTGTTGTAGATGCCGCCGCTCGATTTCTTGATGATCTCTTCGAGCGCGAGGCTCTCGAACTCGGTGCCCTTTTGCAGGTTGTTCAGGTTCACGACGTAAGCGTTGTGGTGCTTGCCGTGGTGGTACTCGAGTGTCTCTTTGCTCAGGTGCGGCGCGAGCGCGTCGATCGCATAGGGCAGTGCGGGCAGGGTGTGTTCCATGGATGTCCTCTTCCGGTGGGTTGCGTGCTGAAAAGCATTGTAGGCAGCTTGCCTGGCATGCGCAGACTGCGCGGAGCCGATCAGCGCGCGTCCGGCCCCGCGACGTCGGTGACCTGCACCGTGGCCGCACCGTCGGCGAGCACCGCCCGCAGTTCGGTTCCCACGCCAATCTGCGCGATCGACGTGACCGCGCTGCCGCCCGGGCCGGTGAGCCAGGCGTAGCCACGCGCCAGCACCCGGTGCGGGTCGACCGATTGCAAGCGTGTCGTCAGGCCGTCCAGTTGCTGCCGGCGCTGCGCCAGCAGCCTGTCGGTCGCCCGTTTCAACTCGAGTTGCGCCTGTACCGCGCGCGCACGCCGAAGCGTGTGCGCATGGCCCGCGCTGCTGCGCAGGCGCTGCGCCAGCAGGCTCAGGCGCTGGTTCTGGTCACGCAGTGCCTGCGCCGGTCGCGCGAGCTGCAACGCAGCGCGGTCGAGGCGCTGCGAGTGGGTGTTCAAGGCTTGTTGCACCGCACGCGCCATGCGGCTTGCCGATGCAGCCAATTGATCGAGGCATTCCCTCGTGGTCGGTGTGACGAGCTCGGCCGCGGCCGTCGGCGTGGGCGCGCGCAGATCGGCCACGAAGTCGCAGAGGGTCACGTCGGTCTCGTGCCCGACGCCGCTCACGACCGGCATGCTCGCGGCCGCGACGGCGCGCACCACCCGCTCGTCGTTGAAAGCCCACATATCTTCCATCGAGCCGCCGCCCCGGCACACGATGAGCACGTCGACCTCGGCCCGGCGGCTGGCCAGCTCGATCGCATCGCACAGCGCGCGTGGTGCGTCTGCGCCTTGAACGAGGCTCGGGTAGACCACGAGCTGCACATGTGGCGCACGCCGGGCCATCGCGGTCACCACGTCGTGCAAAACCGCCCCGCCGGGCGACGTGACCACGCCGACACTGCGCGGGAAGGCCGGCAGGCTGCGCTTGCGAGCGGCATCGAACAGGCCTTGCGCTTCGAGCTGGGCTCTGAGCCGAAGGAATTGCTCATAGAGCGCGCCGGCACCGGCACGCTGCATGCCTTCGACCACGAGCTGCAGTTCACCGCGCGGTTCGTAGACCGTGAGCCGGCCGCGCAGCTCGATCAGCTGACCGTCGGCGGGGCTGAAGTCGAGCAGGCTCGCAGCGCGGCGGAACATCGCACAACGCAGCAGCGCGCTGCCACCGTCGGCGTCTTTCAGGTTGAAATAACAATGACCGCTGCTGGCCCGCGAGAACCCGGAAATCTCGCCTCTGACAGCACACGTGCTGAAGCGCGCAAGCAGGGTTTCCGCCAGCTCGTGCACCAGCGAAGCGACGCTCCAGACCGCGCGTGAAGAGCCCTGACTCCCGCCCTCAATCATCGGCAAACCCAGTGCCGGCGCGGCTCGAGAACTCCACAACCGCGCCACACAAGGCCGGACCTGGCAAGTTGCATGTCACGGCGCTGTCACGTTGATGCAAGGTATTGATTTTCAAAGGATTTTTACTGCTTAACTTTTGAGCAATCTATTGCAGGCCGAGCATTTTGGCGGCTTGGCGCAGCACACAGCCAGGTTGCCCACAAAGTTATCCACAGTTGTGGTGGATCGTGCCGGGCCAAACAGCAAGCGGCCGGGGTCGGTTGTGGAACGGGCGCCGCAGCGCGTTGAATGTGGGGCCGTCGATCGCGAAACCTTCAGGCCATAATCGCCCGTCCCGAAAACCCCCGCGTGACGCTTGAAAGGCCCCGATTGTTTTCGATCATACAAGCCGCTGGGTGGCCCATCTGGCCACTGCTCCTGTGTTCAATCGCTGCGTTGGCGCTGGTGCTGGAGCGACTCTCCAGTCTGCGTGTTGCGCGTGTCGCGCCACCCCGCCTGCTCGACGAAGTGATCTCGGTCACACGCGCCAGCCTGCCGGCCGCCGACGTGATCAACAAGCTCGCCGACAACTCCGTGCTCGGCGCGGTTCTGGCCACCGGCCTGCGCGCGGTGATCGCCGAGCCGCGAATCGCCGAGTCGGCCTTGCGCGGCGCTTTCGAATCGGCCGGGCGCGCTGCGGTGCACCGGCTCGAGCGTTACCTCAACACGCTCGGCACCATCGCCTCGGCGGCACCGCTGCTCGGCCTGATGGGCACCGTGATCGGAATGATCGAGATCTTCGGCTCACAGGCACCCACCGGCGGCAGCAACCCGGCGATGCTGGCGCACGGCATCTCGGTGGCGCTCTACAACACCGCGTTCGGCCTGATGATCGCGATCCCGTCGCTGATGTTCTACCGCTACTTCCGCGGTCTGGTCGATGGCTACACGCTCGACATGGAACAGGCCGCCGACCGCCTGGTGCCTCACCTGATGCGTTTCGCCGCGCCGCGCCACGCAGTCTGAAATGTCGCGCCCCACGTCGCTCCGCTCCTGCCCAACGAGGGGGCATTCAGCCGCCTCCGGGCGGCCCGGCGCCGGCTGAATTTTTTCGACCACCATGAACTTCCGCAAGCCGCGCCCCGAAGACCCCGAGATCAACCTGATCCCGTTCATCGACGTGCTGCTGGTCGTGCTCATTTTCCTGATGCTCTCGACCACTTACTCGAAGTTCACCGAGTTGCAGGTCACGCTGCCCGTCGCCAACGCCGATAAGGCGCGCGACCGCCAGCACGAGATCATCGTGTCTGTGGCGGGCGACGGGCGCTACGCGGTCAACCGCAAGCCGGTCGACGGCCGCAGCGTCGAGGTTCTGACGAGCGAGCTGGTGGCCGCCGCCGGTGGCTCCAACGACATGGTCGTGATCGTCTCGGCCGACGCCACGGCCGCACACCAGAGCGTGGTCAACGTGATGGACGCGGCACGGCGTGCGAACCTGCCGCGCCTGACTTTCGCGACCCAGACTTCGTCCGGCGGCGAGGCGCGCTGATAGCGCGCCAGACCGCGGCCGCCCCAGCTTGAAGACCGATGCCGGCGGGTCGCACCGGCTGGAGCGTGCGTGGCTGGTGCGCGGCCCGCTGGCTGCGGTGCTGTTGCCGCTGGCCTGGCTGTTCGGCGCGGTCATCCGCCTTCGAAAGCTGCTCTATCGGCGCGGCTGGCTGCGCACCGAAACGCTGAGCGTGCCGGTGATCGTGGTCGGCAACCTGATCGTCGGCGGTGCCGGCAAAACGCCGGCCGTGATGGCCATCGTCACATGGCTGCGCAGCCGCGGTTTCACACCCGGCATCATCTCGCGCGGTTACGGCCGCGTCGGCGATCACACGCTCGAAGTGCAGGCGAAGACGGCCGCAACGGACTGTGGCGACGAGCCCTTGTTGATGGTCCTGCGCACCGGCGCGCCGGTGGTGGTTGGCCGTGATCGAGTCGCTGCGGGTCGAGCGCTGTTGCGCGCACATCCGGCCGTCGATGTCGTGGTCAGTGACGACGGGCTGCAGCACCTGCGACTGGCGCGCAACGCGCAGGTGCTGGTCTTCGACGAACGCGGCGTCGGCAACGGCTGGCTGCTGCCGGCCGGCCCGTTGCGCGAGCCGCTGCCCCGAGCTACACCCGCGCGCAGCGTGGTGCTCTACAACGCGAGCCGGGCGTCGACGCCGCTCGGCGGCAGCCTGGCGACACGCGCGCTGGCCGGTGTGGTCGCGCTCTCGGCCTGGCGCACCGGCGAAGCCGCCTCGATGGCCACGCTCGAATCGCTGCGTGGCAGAGCGCTCGTCGCGGCGGCCGGCATTGCGCGGCCGAACCGCTTTTTCGAGATGCTGCGCGAACACGGTTTGCAGATCGACGCACTGCCCCTGCCCGACCACTTCGACTTCGCCACGATCCCCTGGCCCGCCGACACGGCCGACGTGGTGCTGACCGAAAAAGACGCGGTCAAGCTCGACCCGGCGCGCCTGGGCGCGACGAGCGTCTGGGTCGCGGCGCTAGACTTCACGCTCACCGCAGCGTTCAAAACTTCGCTGCTGCCCCTGTTGACCGCCCCACCCCCACCCGTGCACGGATCCGACCATGGAAACCAGACTGCTTGACCTGCTCGTCTGCCCGATCTGCAAGGGCCCGCTCGAACACCTGCGCCCGCCAATGCAAGCGCAGCAGGAGTTGGTCTGCCGCGCCGACGGCCTGGCGTTTCCGGTGCGTGACGGCATTCCGGTGATGCTGGAAAGCGAAGCACGGTCGCTCGACGCCGCAGCCGCCACGCCAGTGGCATGAGTTTCACGGTGCTCGTGCCCGCGCGGCTGGCGTCGACACGCCTGCCGGGCAAGCCGCTCGCCGACATCGGCGGCGTGCCGATGATCGTGCGGGTCGCGCGCCAGGCGGCGCTGTCGTCGGCAAGCGCGGTCGTCGTGGCGGCGGACCACGCCGACATCGTCGCGGCCTGTGTCGCATACGGCGTTCAGGCGCTGCTGACCCGTGACGACCACGCGACCGGGAGCGATCGCCTGGCCGAGGCCTGCGTGCTGCTCGGTCTCGATGGCCGGAGCGTCGTCGTCAATGTGCAGGGCGACGAACCGCTGATCGACCCGGCGCTGATCGACGCCTGTGCCGCGTTGCTCAGCCAGCGCCCCGACTGCGTGATGAGCACCGCGGCGCATGCGATCGACACGCAGGACGAGTTCGACAACCCGAACGTCGTGAAGGTCGTGCTCGACGCGGCCCACAACGCGCTCTACTTTTCACGTGCACCGATCCCGTGGTGGCGCGATGCCCGGGCCGCGGGGCACGGCGCCCTGCCCGCACCGGCCCCGCTGCGCCACATCGGCTTGTATGCCTACCACGCCGGCTTTCTGCGGCGCTTTCCGAGCCTGCCGGCGAGCCCGCTCGAGGGCATCGAAGCGCTCGAGCAACTGCGCGTGCTGTGGCACGGCGAACGCATCGTGGTGCACGTGAGCGATGTGCGTCCCGGGCCCGGGGTCGATACGCCGGAAGACCTGGCACGCGTGCGGGCCCTCTTCGACTGACACGCGCCCGTGCCGCGCCTGCGGCAGCGTCAGTTTGGTGCAGGGGGTGCATGTTATTCTCGTTGAGAGGCATGCACGGGCCGCGTTGCGCCGCCCTGCTCTGCGCACACAAAACAAAACGAGGACACCCATGAGACTGATCCTGTTGGGCGCCCCAGGCGCGGGCAAAGGGACCCAGGCGACATTCATCTGCAAGCGCTTCGGCATCCCGCAGATCTCCACCGGCGACATGCTGCGCGCCGCCGTCAAGGCCGGCACCGCGCTCGGTGTGGCGGCGAAAAAGGTGATGGACTCGGGCGGCCTTGTCAGTGACGACATCATCATCGGCCTCGTCAAGGAACGCATCACCCAGCCCGACTGCGCCAACGGCTTCTTGTTCGACGGATTTCCGCGCACGATCGTGCAGGCCGATGCGATGAAGGAAGCCGGCGTCAAGCTCGACCTGGTGCTCGAGATCGACGTGCCCGACGAAGCCATCATCGAACGGATGAGCGGGCGGCGTGTGCATGTGGCCTCGGGCCGCAGTTACCACCTCAAGTTCAACCCGCCCAAAGTTTCGGGCAAGGACGACGTGACTGGCGAAGACTTGATCCAGCGTGTCGACGACGCTGAAGAGACGGTGCGTAACCGCCTCGCGGTCTACAAGAGCCAGACCCGCCCGCTGGTCGACTACTACTCGAAGTGGGCCGACGGCGGCGCCGTTGACGCGCCCAGGTACCGCAAGATCAGCGGCACCGGCAGCGTCGAAGAGATCACCGCTCGCGCACTCGCGGCGCTGGGCTGAGCACCAGAATTCTCGGAGTTTTCAATGGACATCGCAGGCAAGGTTTTCATCGTCACCGGTGGCGCTTCGGGTTTGGGCGAAGGCACGGTGCGCATGCTCGCGGCGCACGGTGCGAAGGTCGTGATCGCCGACCTTCAGGTCGACAAGGGTGAAGCGCTTGCGGCCGAGCTCGGCGGGCCCTCGTTGGCCCAATTCGTCAAGTGCGACGTCAGCCAGGAGGCCGATGGCCGGGCCGCGGTCGCCAATGCCGTCTCGATGGGCAAGCTCGTGGGCCTTGTCAACTGCGCCGGCATCGCGCCGGCATCGAAGACCGTCGGCAAGGACGGTGCACACGCGCTGCACCTGTTCGCCAAGGTGATCACCGTCAACCTGGTCGGCAGCTTCAACATGATTCGTCTTGCTGCCGAGGCGATGAGCAAGAACGAACCCGAGCCCACCGGCGAGCGGGGTGTGTTGATCTCGACCGCGAGCGTGGCGGCCTTCGATGGCCAGATCGGTCAGGCCGCGTATTCGGCATCGAAGGGCGGCGTGGTCGGCATGACGCTGCCGATCGCGCGCGACCTGGCACGCAACGGCATTCGCAACATGACGATCGCACCGGGCATCTTCGGCACGCCGATGTTGTTCACGATGCCCAAGGAAGTGCAAGACGCGCTCGCCGCCAACGTGCCCTTCCCGAGCCGCCTCGGCACACCCGCCGACTACGCCAAGCTCGTGCACCAGATCGTCACGAACGAGATGCTCAACGGCGAAGTGATTCGCCTCGACGGCGCGATTCGGCTCGCGCCGAAATAAGGCAGAAGGCGGCGCGATGTGCGCGCCGCACCGCACGCACGCGCCGCAATCAGGCCTTCGCGCGCTTCGCGTACAAGGCCCACAGGCGTGCCAGATCGGCGGTGCCGTCGGTGCCTGAGACCGTTCTGAAAGTGGCTTGCGCCTTGGTGTTGTCGCCGGCCGCGATCTGCGCAATGCCCAGGTGCAGCTTCGCATCTTCAGGGCGCTTCAGGCCGCCCTTGGCGATGCCTTGTTGCATGAGCTGCAAGCCTTTCGCTGCCTGCCCGTTGAAGACCAGGTCCATGCCAACGTTGACCAGATCGTTGCCATCTTTGGCCGCCAGCGCCTGCTGCTCGTCGCTCGCCTGTGTGGCCTTGGCCTCGTCGATTTTCTTGTTCACCAGACCGAGCAGCCGCTTGTGGCGCTCGCCCTCGACGCCCACACCCAGCACGCCCGCGGCGAAGCCCTTGTCGACCACCTTCTTGCCTTCGGCGGGGAAGCCGGCCTGAACCGTCAGCTGCGCCAGTTCCATGTAGTCGGTGGCCGTGCTCATGCTGCCGGTGGCCAGCGAAAGGCGATAGGTGTCGAGCACCAGCCGGTCCGAGAAGTTGGGCTTGCGCTGCAGGCGGTTCAGCAGCGTGACCCAGTATTCCTTCTTCGGGTAGTAGCTCACCAGCCGCTCGAGTGCGAAGGTTTCGCTGGCGATGTCTTTTTGTTTGACCGCCGCATTCATCAGCAGGTTGATGCGGTCTTCGGCAGGCGCCGTGCCGTTGCGTTCGGCGGCCTGAATCTCGGCCGTCAACTCCTTCGATGCACCAGCAAGGTCACCCGACAGGTACTGCGTCTGGATCAGCAAGGTGCGGTTCGCGCCACTCGTGCCGCCCTCCTTGAAGTAGCGCTGATACCACTGCATCGCCTTCGCATACTCCTTCGAGCGGTAGTAGGTTCCGGCGATCGACTCGATCATGCGCAGCTTGTCGGGGCCGGCCACCGAACTGCTGATGGCCTCGAACGACCTGGCCGCGGTTTCGGCGTCGCCGGCCCCCGAGGCTGCGGCCAGCCGCATGCGCTCGATCGTGTTGGTCTCGGTCGCGGACTTGCCGCCAACGGCATCGAGCTCGCGCACCTTGGCGAGCGCTTCGCGGAACTTGCCGGCCTTCACCAGGTCTTGCGCAGCCTGCAGTGGCTTGCCCACCTCGGGCCGCAGCCCGCCCTGGGCTTGCACCGTTCCGATCGCAAGACCAACCACCGCTGCGGCCAACAGCCGCTTGATGCACGTGTTCATAGGCTCAGGACTTCACTTCACGAACTGTTCGTTGCCGACCATGCCAAGCTTGGTCACGCCCAGGCGCTGGCTCTCGGCCAGCACTTCGGCCACGTATTTGTACTCGACCAGCTTGTTCGGCCGGACGTGCACTTCAGGCTGATCGGGCAAAGACGCGGCCTGGCTCAGCTTGGCCTGCAACGCGTCGCGCGTGGGCAGCGACTCGCCGTTCCACAGGATCGTGCCGTCGAAGTCGATGTCGATCGTCACCACCACCGGCTCCTTGAGCGGCGGCGGCGGGTTGCCTGCCGGCATGTTCAGGTTGACCGCGTGCAGCTGGATCGGGATGGTGATGATGAGCATGATGATCAGCACCAGCATCACGTCGATGAGCGGCGTGGTGTTGATGTCCATCATGACTTCGGGTTCGCCCGAGCCATTGCCCGAGCCGATGTTCATTCCCATGGTGCGTTCTTAACCTTTCGATTCTTTGCGAGTTCACCCTTTGGGCGGGGGTTCGGTCACGAAGCTGATCTTCAGGATCGACGCGCGCTGGCACGCGAACACGACCCGGCCGACCGACTCATAACGGCTCTTCTCGTCGCCCCGGATGTGGACCTCGGGCTGCGGGTTGAGCACTGCGATCTTCTTCAGGCGTTGGAACAGCGCCTCGCTGTCGGCCACCGGTTGTGCGTTCCAGAACACGTCGCCGTCCTTGTTGACCGAGAT
>JANYFX010000676.1 GCA_025359585.1 Rhizobacter sp.
GAAGCCCACCGCCGTGATCAGCGTGCCGGTCAACATCGGCATCGCCGTGGCTTCGTAGGCGAAGGTCGCGGCGCGCACCTTGTCGTAACCTTCTTCGAGTTTGCGCACCATCATCTCGACCGCGATGATCGCGTCGTCGACCAGCAGGCCGAGCGCGATGATCAGCGAGCCGAGCGAGATCTTGTGCAGGCCCACGCCCCAGTAGTACATGGTCACGAAGGTGATCGCGAGCACCAGCGGGATCGTGATGCCCACTACCATGCCCGGCCGCCAGTCGATCGTGAACTTCCACGAGTTCGGCTTGAAGTGCAAACCCAGGCTGATGAAGCTCACCAGGAGCACGATGATCACGGCCTCGATCAACACGCCGACGAACTCGCCGACCGAGGTCGACACGACCTTCGACTGGTTCTGGAACTGGTGCAGTTCGATGCCCGCCGGCAGCTCGGCGCGGATCGTCGCGGTCACACCCTGCAGCGCCTTGCCCATGTCGATGATGTCGCCGCCCCGGGCCATCGAGATGCCGAGCGCGATCACCTCGTGTCCCTGGTGACGCACCTTGACTTGCGGCGGGTCGACATAAGCGCGCTGGATCTGGGCGATGTCGCCGAGCCGGAAACTGTTGCCCCCCGCGCGGATCGTGAACGCGCGCAGTTGTTCGACCGAGTTGAACTGCCCGCCCACGCGCACCTGCACGAAGTCGGTCGGCCCGTTGATCGTGCCGGCCGATTCGACTGCGTTCTGCTGGCCGATCTGCGCGAGCACGGTGTTGAAGTCCAGGCCCAGCTGAGCGAGGCGCTTCTGCGAGATTTCAACGAAGAGTTTTTCGTCTTGGGCGCCGAACACCGCGACCTTGTTGACGTCCTTCACCTTCAGCAGCCGCTGGCGCACGCGATCGGCCTGGTCCTTCAATTCCTGGTAGGTGAAACCGTCGGCCGAGAGCGCGTAGATCGAGCCGTAGACATCACCGAACTCGTCGTTGAAAAACGGCCCGACCACACCGCCAGGCAAGGTCGCGCGCATGTCGCCGATCTTCTTGCGCACCGTGTACCAGATCTGCGCCATCTCTTTCGGTGGCGAGGAGTCGCGCACCTGAAAGATGATGAGCGCCTCGCCCGGCTTCGAGTAGCTGCGGATCTTGTCGGAGTAAGGCACCTCTTGCAGCGTCTTCTCCAGCTTGTCGGTCACTTGCTCGGCCACCTGCTGCGCGGTGGCGCCGGGCCAGAACACGCGCAGCGCCATCGCGCGGAAGGTGAACGGCGGGTCTTCGTCCTGCCCGAGCTGAAAGTAGGCGGCGGCCCCCAGCAGCATCAACACGATCAGCAGGTAGCGCGTCAACGCCGAATGCTCGAGCGCCCACCTGGAAATATTGAAACTTGACCGCGTGTCGGCGTGCGCGGCAGGCTCCGGCGAGTCCACGTTCGGCGCGCTCACTTGACCGTCACCGGCGTGCCCGCCTGCACCGCCATCGACGACGGCGCGCCCGGCTCGACGTAGAACTTCACTTTCTGCCCCGGGCTGAGCACATGCACACCCGCCGTCACGACGATCTGGCCCGGTGCCAGGCCGCTGGAAATCACCGCGTCGTTGCCATCGGCACCGGCGAGCTTCACCACCTGCGAGCTGACGGTCATGGCCTTGCTGTCGACCAGCCACACGCTGCTGCGACCCTGCTCTTCACGCAAGGCCGAAAGCGGCAGCTTGGTGATGCCGGGGGTTTGCGGCAGCTCGACCTGCACCGACGCGGTCTGCCCGAGGCGAATGCCGCTCACCGCCGCATTGCCGATGTCGGCCTTGACGAGGAAGGTGCGGGTGACGGGGTCGGCCGCGGCCGAGACCTCGCGGATCGTTGCGGCCAACGGCTCACCGGTGGCGCCCCACAAGCGCACCTTGAAATGCCCAGGCTGAGTCGCCAGCGCCTTGATCAAGCCGACCTTGTCTTCGGGCACCGCGAACACCACGTCGCGCGGCCCGTCGTGCGCCAGGCGCAGCACCGGCGTGCCCGCTGCGGCCACCATGCCGGGTTCGAGGTCGACGCCGGTGACCACGCCGCTCGCGTCGGCCACCAGCGTCGAGTACGCGGCCTGGTTGCCTTGCACGCCGGCCTGCGCCTTGGCCTGCTCCAACTGGGCACGCGCGGTCTTCACGGCCGACTCGCGCCGTTCGAGTTCGGCGGCACCGATGAAGCCCTGGTCGTGCAGGTCTTTGTAGCGCTTGAAGTCGGCGGCGTTCTGATCGAAGCCGGCCTGCGCCACCGCCACCGCAGCACGCGAAGCGTCTTGACCAAGGCGCAAATCCTGCGGGTCGAGCTGAGCCAGCACCTGGCCTGCCTTGACCGAGTCACCGAGGTCGACCGCGCGCCGCAGCATCTTGCCGCCGACCCGAAAACTCAGGCGCGATTCGGTGCGCGCACGCACCTCGCCCGCGTATTCATAACTTCCGCCGGCGGTCTGAGCCGCGACGGTGAGGGTTCGCACGGCGCGTACCGGGTCGGGCGCGGTTTCGGTCTTGGAGCAAGCAGCCAGGCCGGCAATTCCGGCAAGCGCGATGAGCAACGCGTAACGCATGAGCTTCCTAAATGACTGACTGGTCAGTAATATATTCGGGGGTTGTCCCGATGTCAAACGCCTGCCGATCCTTGCCTTCACCTCCGTTCAGCCACCCACGCGCCTGCCCGGCGCGCAACGTGGACAATCACCGCCGTGAGCATCGACCACTACGAAAACTTTCCCGTCGCGTCCATCTTGTGTCCGCCCGCCTTGCGCTCGGCCGTGGCCGCCATCTACTGGTTCGCGCGCACCGCCGATGACATTGCCGACGAAGGTGAAGACGATCCGACCACCCGGCTGGCCGCCCTCGCCGACTACCGTGCCGACCTTCTCGCCACGGTGTCTTCGAGCGCCGTCTCGCCACGCTGGCTCCAGGTGTTCGGCGCGCTGCGCAAGACCTTGCAGGCCCACGCGCTGCCACCTGCGTTGCTGCTCGACCTGCTGAGTGCGTTCGAGCAGGACGTGGTGAAACACGGCTACACCGACCGCGCCGAACTGCTCGACTACTGCCGGCGCTCGGCGAACCCGGTCGGCCGTCTTCTGCTGCACCTGTACGGCGTGCACGGCGCCGAGCCGATGCGACAGTCCGACGCGATCTGCAGTGCCCTGCAACTCATCAACTTCTGGCAAGACCTCGGGATCGACACGCGGCGCGGGCGTTTGTACGTGCCCGCCACCGACTGCGAGCGCTTCAAGATGATGCCGGCGTCGCTGCTGCAAACCCGCGCCGAAACACCGGCCGTGCGCGCGCTGGTCCGCGAGCTCATCGGCTGGGCCCGCGACCTGATGCTCGAAGGCGCACCGCTCGTGCACGCCGTGCCCGGGCGCGCGGGCTGGGAGCTTCGCCTCGTCGTGCAGGGCGGGCTGCGCATCCTGGAGAAGATCGAAGCCCTGAACTTCGGCACGCTCACTGCGCGCCCTTCGCTGCGCTGGCACGACGCGCCGCTGCTGCTCTGGCGCGCGCTCTGGATGCGGGCGCCCACAGCGATGGTCGCGAAGGAATCGGCATGACGCCCGAGCAGTACGTTCAAGACAAAGCCGCGCGCAGCGGCTCGAGTTTTTACTACGCGTTCCTGTTCCTGCCACCGCCGCGCCGCGCTGCGATCACCGCCTTCTACGCGTTCTGCCGCGAGGTCGACGACGTGGTCGACGAAGTCAGCGACCCCGGCGTGGCCGCGACCAAGCTCGCATGGTGGCGCGTGCAAGTCGCCGACAGTTTCAGCGGCAACCCGAGCCACCCGGTGACGAAGGCACTGCTGCCACACACGAAAGCCTATGGCATCGAAGCAGCGCACCTGCTCGCCGTGATTGACGGCTGCCAGATGGACCTGGACCAGTCGCGTTACCTCGACTACGCCGGCCTCGCGCACTACTGCCATCTGGTGGCAGGCGTGGTCGGCGAAGTGGCTGCAGGCATCTTCGGCCGCACCGATGTGGCGACGACCCGCTACGCGCACCAGCTCGGCCTGGCCATGCAGTTGACCAACATCATTCGTGACGTGGGCGACGACGCTCGCCGCGGCCGCATCTACGTGCCTATGTCTGAGCTGAAGCAGTTCGAGGTGAAGGCGCAGGAGATCCTGAACCGGGGCTACAGCGAG
>JANYFX010000682.1 GCA_025359585.1 Rhizobacter sp.
ATCAAGCCGAGCGCGGCCACACCGTCATTGATGGTGCACAAGGGCAGGGCCGTGGTGTTCGAGGACATCGAAGACTTCCACAAGCGCATCGACGACGAAGACCTCGACATCGACGAGACCTGCGTGATGGTGCTGAAAAACTGCGGCCCCAAGGGCTACCCCGGCATGGCCGAGGTGGGCAACATGCCGCTGCCGCCGAAGGTGCTGCGCAAGGGCATCACCGACATGGTGCGGATCTCGGACGCGCGCATGAGCGGCACGGCCTACGGCACGGTGGTGCTGCACACGGCGCCGGAAGCAGCTGCCGGCGGCCCGCTGGCGGTGGTCCAGAACGGTGACATCATCGAGCTCGACGTGCCGAACCGCAAGCTGCACCTGCACATCAGCGACGAAGAACTGGCGAAGCGGCTGGCGGCGTGGAAGAAGCCGGAGCCGCCGCTGTCGAGCGGCTACTGGAAGCTGTACGTCGACACGGTGTTGCAGGCCGACCAGGGGGTGGACCTGGACTTTCTGGTGGGCCGGCGCGGGGCGTTCGTGCCGAGAGACAATCACTGAAATTCATCGGCTTGTACCGGCGCTGCGCCGGGCCGTTGTGTTCCGCTCATGTCCGCCGTCCGGGCTTTGCCCGGCCTCCTCCTTGACTTCGCTCCACACAGCGACCCGTCACAGCGCTTCCATCACTGCGGCTCCTCGGGCGTTGAATTTCTCCGCGTGCTGCAGAGGTGCCTGCTGGCGAGGGTGTCGGGTGACCGGCGCAGTGAAGTCAAGGAGGAGGACGGGGCGAAGCCCGGTCCGGGGGACATGAACGGAGCCGGTCACCCGGCGCCCTCGCCAGCACCGCCCAGCAAGCGGCTAACCCGCCAGCTTCGCCCCCATCGCCCGCCGGTACCACTCGTGGAACTGCTGCATGCCGTCTTCCATCGGGCTCTGGTACGGCCCGGTTTCGTCGTCGCCACGTTCCAGCAGTGCGCGCCGGCCGGCGTCCATGCGCAGCGCGATCTCGTCGTCCTCGGTGCAGGTTTCCCAGTACGCGGCGCGCTCGGCTTCGACGAACTCGCGTTCGAACGCTGCGATGTCTTCGGGGTAGTAGAACTCGACCACGTTGAGCGTCTTCTGCGGGCCTTTGGGGTACAGCGTCGACACCACGAGCACGTGCGGGTACCACTCGACCATCACGGTCGGGTAGTAGGTCAGCCAGATCGCGCCGTGCTTGGGCAAGACGCCGTTCCGGTACTTCAGCACCGCGTCGTGCCACTTGCGGTAGGCCGGCGTGCCGGGGCGGGCGAGCTCGTTCTTCGTGCCGACCGTCTGCACCGAATGGTGTTCGCCGAACTCCCAGCGCAGCTCGTCGCAGGTGACGAACTGGCCCAGGCCGGGGTGGAACGGGCCGACGTGGTAGTCCTCGAGGTAGACCTCGATGAAGGTCTTCCAGTTGTAGTCGCACTCGTGCAACTGCACGTGGTCGAGCACGTAGCCGCTGAAGTCCAGATCGGCCATCGGGCCCACGCCCTGAAGGTCGGCGGCCACGTCGCGGCCCTTGCCTTCGAACAGCAAACCGTTCCAGTTCTGCAGTGGGTAGTTGTTCAGGTTCAGGCACGGGTCGTCGGCGAAGTGCGGCGCGCCGATCAGCTGGCCTTGCAGGTCGTACGTCCAGCGGTGCAGCGGGCAGACGATGTTGCCGCCGGTGTTGCCACGCCCGCGCAGCATCAGCGCCTGGCGGTGGCGGCAGACGTTGGAGACCAGCTCCACGCCCTGAGCGGTGCGCACCAGCGCTCGGCCTTCGCCCTCGTGAGGCAGCGCGTAGTAGTCGCCGATCTCCGGCACGGCGAGTTCGTGGCCGAGGTAACGCGGGCGGTTGTGAAAGAGCTGCGCCATTTCGCGCTCGAACAGCGCGGCGTCGAAATAGGTGCTGACCGAGAGCTGCGAGCGGCTGCGCGCCAGCGTTTCAAGGGTGACGCTCAGGTCGGACATGATCCCGGGGAATCTCCAAAACCAGGGGTGAATCGCCACCGGAGCTCGCGGTGGCTGGCATTCGGGCGGGGGGAGCGGCTCGTGCAGTGGGCAGCGAGGCGCGATGGGCTGCGAATTGTACCTGCGGGGTCTGTCGAGGGGCGGCGCGGTCGAAGGGCCGTTGCATGTTTCGGCCGCGTTGGAAATGCTCACCATTGGGGATGTCGCGTCGGCGCAACTGCCCTGTGGGGCTGACTACAATCAACGTTTGACGTTTCGCAATGGCAAAGACCTCTTCTACCCCTCTCGCGCCTGCCGCGCCCGCCAGCTATGAAGACGCGCTGAGCGAGCTCGATCGCCTGGTGGCGGCGATGGAAAGTGGCCAATTGCCGCTCGACCGTCTGCTCGAGAGCTACAAGCGTGGGGCCGATCTGTTGAGTTTCTGCCGCGCGCGCCTCGACGCGGTGGAACAACAGGTCAAGGTCCTCGAAGACGGGCAGCTCAAGCCCTGGACGACTGCATGAAACAGGCCGATTACGATTCCTGGGCGCGCACCGAGATCGATGCTGTCGAGCGTGCGCTCGAAGCCTGGGTGCCGTCCGACGCACCGGCCGGCCTCGGCCTGGCCATGCGCTACGGCGTGCTCGACGGCGGCAAGCGCCTGCGCCCACTGCTCGTGCTCGCCGCGTCACAGGCGGTGCACGGCTTGCGCGAAGCGGCGATGCGCGCGGCCTGCGCGGTCGAGCTGATCCACGCCTATTCGCTCATCCACGACGACATGCCCTGCATGGACAACGACGTGCTGCGCCGTGGCAAGCCCACCGTGCACGTGCAGTTCGGCGAAGCCCGGGCCATGCTCGCCGGTGACGCGATGCAGGCACTGGCCTTCGAGGTGCTCACACCTTGCAACGAACAGCTGGGCGCGCCGGGCGCTGCCTCGAGCGTGCCGCCGGCTCTGCAGGCTCGCCTGTGCTCATTGCTCGCACGCTCGGCCGGCCACAACGGCATGGCGGGCGGGCAGGCGATCGACCTGGCCAGCATCGGCCTGCCGCTCGACGAACACACGCTGCGCGACATGCACCACCGCAAGACCGGCGCGCTGCTGCAGGGCAGCGTGCTGATGGGTGCGGCCTGCGGCTCGGCCACGGCCGAGCAATGGTCGGCGCTGGCCGACTACGGCGACGCACTCGGCCTCGCGTTTCAGGTGATCGACGACATTCTCGACGTGACCCAGGCGTCGGTCACGCTCGGCAAGACCGCCGGCAAGGACATCGACAACAACAAACCGACCTACGTGACCGTGCTCGGCCTCGAGGCCGCCCGCCGCCACGCCCACGAACTGCGCGACAAGGCCCAGGCTGCGCTCGCCCGCAGCGGGCTGGCCGACGCCGCGTGGCTGAGCGTGCTGGCCGACAAGGTCGTCGAGCGAGACAGCTGAACCATGAAACACACTCTCTTAGAGAAGATTCAAAGCCCGGCCGATGTGCGCAGGCTGTCGCGCCCCGAGCTGCAGCAGCTGGCCGTCGAACTGCGCGACTTCCTGCTGCACAGCGTGGCGCAGACCGGCGGCCACCTGTCGAGCAACCTCGGCACCGTCGAACTCACGATCGCGCTGCACCACGTCTTCAACACGCCGCACGACCGTCTGGTGTGGGACGTGGGCCACCAGACCTACCCGCACAAGATCCTCACGGGCCGGCGCGAGCGCATGCACACGCTGCGCCAGATCGACGGCATCTCGGGCTTTCCGCGCCGCGTCGAAAGCGAATACGACACCTTCGGCACTGCGCACTCGTCGACCTCGATCTCGGCCGCGCTCGGCATGGCCGTGGCCGCGCGGCTGAAGGGCGAAGACCGCAAGTCGGTCGCCATCATCGGCGACGGTGCGATGAGCGCCGGCATGGCCTTCGAGGCGCTGAACAACGGCGGTGTCGCGAACGCCGACATGCTGGTGATCCTGAACGACAACGACATGTCGATCTCGCCGCCGGTGGGGGCCTTGAATCGTTACCTGGCGCGCCTGATGAGCGGCAAGTTCTACGCCGCTGCTCGCGACACGGCGAAGAACGTGCTGAAGAACGCGCCGCCCTTGTTCGAGCTGGCGCGGCGCTTCGAAGAGCACGCCAAGGGCATGGTCGTGCCGGGCACGATCTTCGAGGAATTCGGCTTCAACTACGTCGGCCCGATCGACGGGCACGATCTCGATTCGCTGATTCCCACACTCGAGAACTTGCGACACCTGAAGGGTGCGCAATTCCTGCACGTCGTCACCAAGAAGGGCTACGGCTACAAACTCGCCGAGGCCGACCCGGTGAACTACCACGGCCCGAGCAAGTTCGACCCGGCGGTGGGCATCGTCAAGCCCGCCACGCCACCGAAGATCAGCTTCACGCAGGTGTTCGGCCAGTGGCTGTGCGACATGGCGGCGCTCGACGAGCGGCTCGTCGGCATCACGCCGGCGATGCGCGAAGGCTCGGGCATGGTCGAGTTCGAAAAGCGCTTTCCGAAGCGTTACCACGACGTCGGCATTGCCGAGCAGCACGCCGTGACCTTTGCCGCCGGCCTGGCCTGCGAAGGCTTGAAGCCGGTGGTCGCGATCTACTCGACCTTTCTGCAGCGCGCCTACGACCAGCTGATCCACGACGTCGCAATCCAGAACCTGCCCGTCGTATTCGCGCTCGACCGCGCCGGCCTGGTCGGGGCCGACGGCGCGACGCACGCCGGCAACTACGACATCGCCTTCCTGCGCTGCATCCCGAACATGAGCGTGCTGACGCCGGCCGACGAGCGCGAATGCCGCGCCGCGCTGACGACCGCGTTCCGCCAGGATCATCCTGTCTCGGTGCGCTACCCGCGCGGCGCAGGCGCTGGCGTGGCCGCAGGCACCGACCTG
>JANYFX010000715.1 GCA_025359585.1 Rhizobacter sp.
TCGACCTGCCCGGCGCCTACAGCCTGTCGCCGGCCACGCCCGACGAGCAGGTCACGCTCGAAGTGATCGAAGGCCGGCGCCCCGGCGAGGCCGCACCCGACGCGATCGTCGCGGTGGTCGACGCCACCAACCTGCGCATGAACCTGCGGCTCGTGCTCGAACTCAAGAAGCTCGGCCGGCCGATGATGGTCGCCTTGAACATGGCCGATGTGGCGCGCTCGCAGGGGCTGGCGATCGACGTGCAAAAACTCGCGGCAGAACTCGGCTGCCCGGTGGTCGAGACGGTCGCGGTCCAGCACGACGGCCACGCGCAGTTGCTCGCGCTGATGGAACGCCAGCTCAATGGCGCACCGGTGGCCACCACCCTCGCCTCGCGTCCGAGCGCCGAAGCCAGCTCCTCGGCCGACCTGCAGCGCGAGGTGCGCCGCATCCTCGCGCTGGCCGCGCCCGGCGCCGCGCAGTTCCAGCGTTTTCACCACCGCCTCGACGCCGTCGTGATGCACCCCGTGTGGGGCCTGCTGATCCTGGCCGCCGTGCTGTTCCTGATCTTCCAGGCCGTGTTCTCGTGGGCCAACGTGCCGATGGACGCGATCAAGGCCGTGATGGCCGCCGCGGGCGAATGGACCGCCGCGCACATGGCCGACGGCCCGCTGCGCAGCCTGCTCGTCGACGGCGTGATCGCCGGCGCCGGCAGCGTGATCGTGTTCCTGCCGCAGATCCTGATCCTGTTCTTCTTCATCCTGCTGCTCGAAGACTCGGGCTACCTGCCACGCGCCGCGTTCCTGCTCGACAACGTGATGGGCAAGGTCGGTTTGTCGGGCCGCGCCTTCATTCCGCTGCTGTCGAGTTTTGCCTGCGCCATTCCCGGCATCATGGCCACCCGCACGATCGCGAACTGGAAGGACCGGCTCGCCACGATCATGGTCGCGCCGCTGATGACCTGCTCGGCGCGCCTGCCGGTCTACGCGCTGCTGATCGGCGCCTTCGTGCCCGACCGCAGCGTCGGCCTTTTCAACCTGCGCGGGCTCACGCTGTTCGGCCTGTACGTCGCCGGCGTGGTGTCGGCGATGGCGGTCGCGTGGGTCTTCAAGCGCGTGTGGATGAAAAGCCGTTACCAGCCGCTGATGCTGGAGCTGCCGCCCTACCGCGTGCCGGGTTTGCGCAACCTCGTGCTGGGTTTGTGGGAGCGTGCGCGCATCTTCATGGCACGCGTCGGCGGCATCATTTTTTCGCTGATGGTGATCCTGTGGTTCCTCTCGAGCTACCCGTCACCGCCCGATGGCGCGACCGGCCCTGCGATTCAATACAGCATCGCCGGCTGGTTGGGACAAGCCCTGCAACACGTGTTCGCGCCGATCGGCTTCAACTGGCAGATCTCGATCGCGCTCGTGCCCGGTCTGGCCGCGCGCGAGGTCGCGGTCGGTGCGCTAGGCACGGTGTATTCGATGTCGGCGGCAGGTGGCGAAGTGGCCGACGCGCTCTCGCCGGTGATCGCCAAGGGCTGGTCGCTCGCCACTGCGTATTCGCTGCTTGCCTGGTACGTTTTCGCGCCGCAATGCATCTCGACGCTGGCGGTGGTGAAGCGCGAAACCAACTCCTGGCGTTACCCGGTGCTGATGGCCGCCTACCTGTTCGTGCTGGCTTATGTGGCGGCCTTCGCCACGTACCGGCTTACGCTCTATTTCGGAGGCTGAACCAATGCAGTCCCTGATCGTCTTTTTACTCGTGGGTGCCTGCAGTTGTTATGCGCTGTGGACGCTGATGCCAACGAGCGCGCGTCGCACGCTGGCCGTCGGCATGCTGCGCATTCCGCACCTGCCACGCCGCATCGAAGCGCGCTTGCAGAAGTCGGCCCAGGCCGCATCGGGCTGCGGCTGCGACGGCTGTGACCGTTCCGAAAAGAAGCCCGCCGCGAAAGCCCCGGCACAGCAAACGATCACCTTCCACCCGCGCACTCGGCGCTGAGGTTTTCGCTAGGCCTTGGCCGCCGCCACCGCCGCCATCGACTTGTCGCCCAAGCCCAGCGGCAGCGGGAAGTTGATCGTCTCTTCGACCCCCGGAATGCTGCGCACCGCCACCGCGCCGAGCGCGCGCAGCCGCTCGATCACCTGCTGCACGAGGATGTGCGGCGCCGAGGCACCGGCCGTCAGGCCCACGCTGCGCTTGCCTTCGAACCACTCGGCACGCAGATCGTCGGGCCCATCGACCATGTGCGCCTCGGTGCCCAGCCGCTGCGCCAGTTCACGCAAGCGGTTGCTGTTCGAACTGGTCGGGCTGCCGACCACGATCACGATGTCGACCTTCGGCGCCAGCACCTTCACCGCGTCTTGCCGGTTCTGCGTGGCGTAGCAGATGTCTTGCTGTTTCGGCTCGCGCACTTTCGGGAAGCGCCGCTTCACGGCTGCGAGGATCTCGGCCGCGTCGTCGACCGACAGCGTGGTCTGCGTGACGACCGCGAGCTTGTCGCTCTGCGCCACCTTCACGCGGGCCACATCGGCCACGTCCTCGACGAGGTAGATGCCCTCGTTCAATTGCCCCATCGTGCCCTCGACCTCGGGGTGGCCCTTGTGGCCGATCATGATGAAGTCATACCCCTCGCGGTGCAGCTTGGCCACCTCCACGTGCACCTTGGTGACGAGCGGGCAGGTGGCGTCGAACACGCTGAAGCCGCGCTGCGCCGCCTCGAGCCGTACCGCCTGCGACACACCGTGCGCACTGAACACCAGCGTGGCGCCGGGCGGCACATCGGCAAGGTCTTCGATGAAGATCGCGCCCCTGGCCTTCAGGTCGTTGACCACGTAGGTGTTGTGCACGATCTCGTGGCGCACGTAGATCGGTGCGCCGAACTTGGTGATCGCACGCTCGACGATCTCGATCGCGCGGTCCACACCGGCACAAAAACCCCGCGGCTCGGCCAGCACGATCTCTTCGAGTTCAGCGTTCATCACAAGACCCCGATCAGTTTCACTTCGAAGGTCACCGGCCGCCCGGCCAGCGGGTGGTTGAAGTCGAACACCATCACATCGCCATCGATCTCGCGCAGCACACCGGCGTAAGCCGATTGGCCGTCGGGCGTGGGGAACTGCACCACGTCGCCGACGCTGTAACGCTCGTCGGGGTCGCCGAGTTCGTCGAGCAAGGAGCGCTTCACGCGCTGCAGCATGTCGGGGTTGCGCACGCCGAAGGCCTCGCCCGATTCCAGCTCGAAGGACTCGTGAGCGCCTTCGGGCAGGCCGAGCAAACGCCGCTCCATTGCCGGGGCAAGTTCACCCGTGCCCATCGAGAGCGTGGCGGGCTTGTCGTTGAAGGTGTTGACGAGGTCGTCGCCATCGGGCCCGGCGAGGCGGTAGTGCAGGGTCAGGAACGACCCGGGTTCGACTTGGTTCAAGCGGTTTCCTCAGGAAGCACGTGTCCGTGCCATAGACTGGCGTTGATTTTACGAGCAGGCGTGAACACGCCCGAAAGCAACTCCACCATGGTGCTCAAGGACATTCCCGCCGATGCCCGCCCGCGCGAAAAACTGCTCGCGCACGGCCCGGCCTCTTTGGCCGACGCCGAGCTGATCGCGCTGCTGCTGCGCACCGGCATGAAGGGCTTGTCGGTCCTGCAACTGGCGCAGCAGATGCTCGACCATTTCGGCGGCCTGCAGGGCCTGCTGCACGCCGAACCGAAGCAGCTGAAAGGCATCAAGGGCCTGGGCCCGGCCAAACGTGCCGAGATCGCGGCGGTGATCGAACTCGCGCGCCGCGCGTTGACGCGCGAGCTGAACCAACACCCGGTGTTCGATGCACCGAGCAAGGTCAAGAACTACCTGCAGTTGCAGCTCGGTGCGCTCGAACACGAAGTGTTCGCCGTGCTTTTTCTGGACGCGCAGACGAGATTGATCAAGCTCGAAGAGATGTTCCGCGGCACGCTGACGCAGGCTGCGGTCTACCCCCGCGAGGTCTTGAAACGTGCGCTCGACCTGCAGGCCTCGGCCGTGATCTTCGCGCACAACCACCCTTCCGGCGCCGCCGAACCGTCGCGCGCCGACGAGCTGTTGACGCAGACGCTTAAGAGCGCGCTCGCACTCGTCGACATCCGCGTGCTCGACCACCTGGTGGTCGGCCGCAACGAAGTGATCTCGTTCGCCGAGCGCGGTTTGTTGTGAGCCTGCCGTGAAAGCGCGTGCCCTCGACGAACTCGGGCCCCTGAAGCGGGCCTTGCAGGAAGCCGCGCGCGAAGCAGCCGAGAGCGCTGCGCGTGAACACGAGCGACAGGCCCGCGAAGCGCGCGAGCGCAACCTGTTCGCGCTGAGCGTGGGCGAAGTCGCGCCGCTGAAGAAACCGGCGCGGGCACCGTCGTCCACCTCGCGCCCCGCGCCCATTCCGCGCCAGCGCCTGCGCGACGAAGCGGCCGTGATGGTCGAGGCGATCTCCGACGAGTTCGATGTCGAATCGCTGCTCGAGACCGACGACTCTCTGTCGTTCCGCCGCCGCGACATCGGGCCCGAGGTGGTGCGCAAACTGCGGCGCGGCGTGTGGGCGATTCAGGCCCAACTCGACCTGCACGGTCTGCGCCGCGACGAAGCACGCGAAAGCCTCGCCACCTTTCTGCGCGAAGCCCACCACGCCGGCCTGCGCTGCGTGCGTGTCGTGCACGGCAAGGGCCACGGCTCACCGGGCCGCGAGCCGGTGCTCAAAGCCAAGGTGCGCGGCTGGCTGGTGCAGAAGAGCGAGGTCGTGGCGTTCGCACAAGCGCGTGCTTCAGACGGTGGCAACGGCGCGTTGATGGTCTTGCTGCGGCCCAGCGCGCCGAACCACGCTCACAAGGCCGAGAGAAAACTATAGACGGCTTGCTGCTCGGCCTCGGGCAGCTCGAAGAAACGTTCGCGCACGACGCTGGCTTCGCCGCCGTGTTCGAGCACGGCATCGCGCAGTGTTGCAGCGCGCCCGTCGTGCAGGAAACGCGGGCGCAGGCCCAGGCCCACCAGCGGCGTGGTGCGCCAGTCGGCGCCGGTCGCGCTGCCCTGCACGATCTTGTCGTCGAGCGCAGCGCCCATGTCGTGCAACAACAGGTCG
>JANYFX010000716.1 GCA_025359585.1 Rhizobacter sp.
GATCGCATGCTTCTGGACGTGTTGATGCGCCTGAAAGCGATCGACCCGAGCCTGAGCTTCCGCCGTTCGTGCCGTGAGGGCGTCTGCGGTTCGGATGCGATGAACATCAACGGCAAGAACGGGTTGGCCTGCATCACCAACATGCACTCGCTGCCCCGCACCGTGGTGCTGAAGCCGTTGCCCGGCCTGCCCGTGATCCGCGACCTGTTCGCCGACCTGACGGGGTTCTTCAAGCAGTACCACTCGATCAAGCCCTAGCTCGTCAACGAGGACCCTCGGCCTGACAAGGAACGCCTTCAGTCGCCGGCGGCCCGCGATGAACTCAACGGGCTGTACGAATGCATCTTGTGTGCCTGTTGCTCCAGCGCCTGCCCGAGCTTCTGGTGGAACCCCGACAAGTACGTCGGCCCCGCCGGGCTGCTTCAGGCCTACCGATTCCTGGTCGACAGCCGCGATCAGGCCAGCGCCGGGCGCCTCGACGATCTGCAGGATCCCTATCGGCTGTTCCGCTGCCGAACGATCCTGAACTGCACCGATGTCTGCCCGAAAGGCCTGAACCCGGCGCTGGCCATCGGCAAGATCAAGGAAATGATGCTGCGGCGCAGCGTTTGAATTTCCGCAGATCGCCGCGCGTCGGCCCGGCCTGAACTCGGACGCGCCGGTGATGGCGTTGCACCTGCTTCGGCCCGCGCCACACCTCGCCCGCCCCACAGCGAGTGAGCTCTAGCGCACAGACCGCCATCGAGATTGCGCGCAGCTGCGGCAACAGAGAGCAGACCGGCAACGCACCGCAGCGGTTACCTTGACGCCGATCAAGACGCCGCGCTGTCGCGACGCCCAGACTTCGCGTCGTGCCCCTAGGAGGAGACCGTTCCATGTCCACCACCCGCAAGCTGTGGCTGAGCCTCAGCGCCTTGCTCATCGTCGGCTTCGGCGTGCTGTTGTGGATGGGCCGCGAGATCCATCGCCAGGCGCCGCCCATGCCGCAGGCGGTGGTCACCGAGAGCGGCGCCACGGTCTACACGCGGGCGGAGATCGAACTCGGTCGCCAGGTCTGGCAAAGCATCGGCGGACAGCAGCTCGGCTCGGTCTGGGGCCATGGCGCACTCGTGGCGCCGGACTGGTCGGCCGACTGGCTGCACCGTGAAGCGCTGGCCTGGTCCGACCTGCGCTCGCGGGCCAATGGCGGTACGGGTTTCGCCGAACTCGACCCCGGCGAGCAGGCCCGCGTGCAAGCCGAACTGCGACCGCTGATCCGCCGCAACACCTACGACGCCGTCAGCGAGCGGATCGTCATTCCAGAGCAGCGTGCCAAGGCCATCGAGCAGGTCGCGGCCCACTACGCGAGCCTGTTCTCTGCCGACCCGGCCACCCACGCTCTGCGTGAGAGTTATGCAATGCGCGAAGACACTGTGCCCGATGCCGCGCACCGCCGGGCGATCGGTGCGTTTTTCTTCTGGGCCAGTTGGGCCACGGTCACGCAGCGGCCGGACGAGGCCATGAGCTACACCCAGAACTGGCCCTACGAGCCGCTGGTGGGCAACTCGCCGACCTCAACCACCTTCATCTGGAGCGTCTTCAGCGTGCTCTTCATGATTGCAGGCATTGCGCTGCTGGGCTGGCACAACGCGGTCTGGCACGACCGCGACAAGGCCGACGCGCTGCCGCCGCCGCAGACCGACCCGCTGCAAGGCCTGGTGGTCACGCCTTCGATGCGCGCCACCGCGAAGTACTTCTGGCTCGTGCTCGCGATGTTCCTGCTGCAGATCCTGCTCGGCGCGACCACCGCGCACTACCAGGTCGAGGGCCAGAACGCCTACGGTATCGCACTCGCCGACGTGCTGCCGTATGCGCTGACACGCAGCTGGCACACGCAGCTCGCGGTGTTGTGGATCGCCACCGCCTGGTTGGCGACGGGCCTCTACATCGGGCCGGCCATTTCGGGTCACGAGCCGAAGTACCAGCGGCTCGGCGTGAACGCGCTGTTCGTCTGCCTGATCGTCATCGTCGTCGGCGCCTTTGCCGGGCAGTGGTTCGCGGTGATGCAAAAGCTTGGCCTCGACTACAACTTCTGGTTCGGCCACCAGGGCTGGGAATACACCGACATCGGCCGCTTCTGGCAGTGGTTCCTCTTCATCGGCCTGCTGCTGTGGCTGACGCTGGTCGGCCGTGCGCTGTGGCCGGCGCTGCGGCGCAAGGACGAGATGTCGTCGATCGTCGGTCTGCTTTTTCTTTCCACCGTGGCGATCGGGCTGCTTTACGGCGCCGGGCTGATGTGGAGCGAGCACACCCACCTGTCGATGGTGGAGTACTGGCGCTGGTGGGTGGTGCACCTCTGGGTCGAGGGCTTCTTCGAGGTCTTCGCGATCGCGGTGATCAGCTTCCTGTTCGTCAAGCTCGGCTTGGTGCGTGGCAAGACGGCCACCATCAACGTGCTGTTCGCGACCATCGTCTTCATGGCCGGCGGCATTCTCGGCACCTTCCACCACCTGTACTTCGCCGGCACCACCACGGCGGTGGTCGCGCTCGGGGCCAGCATCTCCGCGCTCGAAGTGGTGCCGCTGGCGCTGATCGGCCTGGAGGCTTACGCCACCTGGCAGCACGGCCAGGCCACGCCGTGGATGCAGCGCTACCGCTGGCCGATCCTGTTCTTTCTGGCGGTGAGCTTCTGGAATCTCGTGGGCGCGGGGCTGTTCGGCTTTCTCATCAACACGCCGCTGGCGCTGTACTACATGCAGGGGCTGAATCTGACGGCCCTGCACGGCCACACCGCACTGTTCGGCGTCTACGGCATGCTGGGCCTCGGCCTGATGCTGTTCTGCCTGCGCGGGCTGAAGCCCGACGCGCAGTGGAACAACAGCACGCTCGCGGGCGCGTTCTGGTCGCTCAACATCGGCCTCGTGCTGATGGGGCTGCTGACGCTGCTGCCACTGGGCGTGCTGCAGTTGCAGGCCGCGCTGGAGAACGGCTACTGGTATGCGCGCTCCGCCGAATTCATGGGCAAGCCCTTGATCCACCTGCTGGTGTGGATGCGCGTGCCGGGCGACACGGTGTTCAGCGTCGGCGCGTTGCTGGTGGCGTGGTTCGTGTTGCGCCTGTGGGTGGCGCCGCGGCGAGAGCTGAAGCCGGGCCTCGCGAGCGTCGCCGTGGATCGCGCGTGAGACACCTCTGCGCCAGCGCGTGATCGAGTTTCATCCCCAAGCGCGCGCCGTGCACATCGGCGCGGTGCTGTGCAGCGGCACGCTGTTCGCCCTGCGCGGCGCTGGCGTGCTGGCGGGCGCGCGGTGGCCAATGGCGGCCGCGCTGCGTTACCTCAGCTACGGCATCGACACGGTCTTGCTGACGGCCGCACTCGTGCTCGTGGCGATGCTGCCGTCGGCGCTGTTCGCCAACCACTGGCTGACGGTGAAGCTCGTGCTGCTGCTTGTTTATGTGGCACTCGGCAGCCTCGCGCTGAAGCGCGGCCGCAGCGCTCGCGTGCGGGCGATCTGTTTCATGGCCGCGCTCACGGTGTTCGCCGCCATGGTCGGCATCGCGCGCACACACCAGCCCCTTGGCTGGCTGGCCGGCTGGGCCGACACGACGGTGGCTCGGCGCGTCGGTGAGATCGACTTCAACAACAACAACGGGAGACCCCATGAAGAACATCTGCTCGCCATCTGCCGCACCTGAGCGCCGCGGTTCGCCGCGTCGCCGGGTGGTCTTCCCGGCCATCGCCGGCATCGTCTTGCTGGCAATCGCCGCCTGCGGCGGCGGCAAGGCCACCGACGCCGCGGTCGCGCCGGCCGCCGCTGCTTCTGCCGCCGCCGGTGACTCGTACGACATCGCGAAGATGGATTTCAAGACGCCGCCCGCCGTGCTGTCGAACGAACGGCACACCGGCGCCTTCGCGGTGGGTGACGCGCTGAACATGGACGCGATGCTGAAGCCGCTGGTGCCCGCGACCGTGAAAGAGATCCGCCTCGACACCACGCACAAGATCATCGAGATCGCACCCGGCGTGAAGTTCAGCGCGTGGACCTTCGGCGACTCGGTGCCGGGCCCGGCGGTGCGCGCCCGCGTCGGCGACCGAATCAAGTTCACGATGACCAACCGCTCCGACGAAACCGCGCCCGGCGTGCGCATCACCGCGGCGCCGATGATGCATTCGATGGACTTCCATTCGGCCATGGTCTCGCCGCAGGACAAGTACCGCTCGATCGCGCCCGGGCAGACCATCTCGTTCGAGTTCACGCTCAACTACCCCGGCGTCTTCATGTACCACTGCGGCACGCCGATGGTGCTGGAGCACATCGCCTCGGGCATGTACGGCATGATGATCGTCGAGCCGCGCAACGGCTACCCGACCAAGGCGGACCGCGAGTACAGCGTGATCCAGAGCGAGTTCTACACCCAGCCCGACCCGGAAAAACGCAAGGTCGATGGCCAGCCGCTCTACGTGCTCGACGCCGAGCGCCTGCGCAGCAAGCGGCCCACCTACACGGTGTTCAACGGCCGCTACAACGGCATGGTTGAAAAGCCGCTGCCGGCCAAACCCGGCGAGCGCGTGCGCCTGTTCGTGATGAACGTGGGGCCGTCGAACACGTCGAGTTTCCACGTCGTCGGCACGATCTTCGACCGTGTCTGGATGGACGGCAACCCCGACAACCAGTTTCGCGGCATGCAGACGGTGCTGCTCGGTTCGTCGAGCGGCGCGATCGTCGAGTTCATCGTTCCCGAGGCCGGCAGCTACGTGATGGTGGACCACCACTTCGCCAACGCGTCGCAAGGGGCCATCGGCATCGTCGCGGCAGGTGGCAAGCCCGAGGGCGGCGACCCGGAGCACCACAACATGCCGGCCCCGGGCGCACCGACCGACCCGCAGGCTGTGAAGGGCAAGCTCGCCTTCGAGTCGAAGTGCCTGGCCTGCCATTCGATCGCTGGCGGCGACAAGCTCGGCCCCGACCTGTACGGCACGACCAAGCGCCATGACCCGGCCTGGCTGACAAGCTGGCTCAAGTCTCCCGAGAAGATGCTGCAGACCGACGCCACGGCCAAGGCGCTGCTCGACAAGTGGAAGATCGCCATGCCCAACCAGGGGCTGAGTGACGAGGAGATCAAGCAGTACCTCGCGTACTTCAAGTGGGCCGACCAGAACCTGCCTCCGCCGAAAGCGGCTTCGGCCTCGCCCGCCGCGTCGTCGACGGCCACCAAGCCATGAAGGCCGTCGCAGGCCGGCCGCGTGGCCACGTTCGTGCATCGCCGGTGTGGGCCGCGATGCTGGTGGCCGCCGCGAGTGCGTTCACTCCGACAGCGGGCCACGCCTGTGGTGCCTGCGTCGAGGACAAGATCGCCGCGACCTACGACCACGGCGTGGTCAAGCGTGCACAGGCCAGCGGCAACGTGGTCGTGTTTTGCGAAGTCACCGGACCGATCGCCTTGCAAGGCTTGAAGGACGCGGTGCGAAAGGTCGGGGGCGTCAACCCGCAAAGCGTGCGCGTCTCCATCCAGCCGGCCGCGCTGTCGTTCACGGTCGACCCGAGGCGGCGTTCGCCGCAGTCGGCTGTCGATGCGGTGCAGCGCGCTGTGCCTCCGGGCACACGCGTTAGCATCGTGCGGCTGCTGCCGGCGCAGGCATCATAGGCTCGCTCGTGCAGGCGATGGTGTAGCGGGGCCCGGGCCCCAGCCGGATGGGCAAAGCAGCCGCGCCCGACGGCTGCGCTGCGTGGGATCGACAGAGCCCTTGGTCGATCACGACACAGCGTCACCGCCTTCCGCCATTCCGGCCGACAGCCGACGCCTGATCCACTGGATGAAAGCTGCCAACGGGCAGATGACCCAGGCGACCACGCTGCTCTTCCTGCCCCGCGGCAGCGCGCCGGCCGGCGGCTGACCGGTGACCGTGTGGTCCTGGCCGACAGTGGCTCCCGATGACCAGCCCGTCCTCCTCGCGCACTCTCGTCTAGGCGTCCTCCCCCCTCACCTGCACCAACACCCCCTCGCATACCGCCTCCACCAGATCGAGCACCAGCTCGAACCCGTCCGCCTCCCCGTAGTACGGATCCGGCACACCACCCGCCGGCACGCGCTCGCTGAAGTCGGCAGCGCGCTTGAGCTTGTGGCTGTGCTGCGGCGGACACAGGCCACGCAGCCCGTGATAGTGGCCGGCGTCCATCGCGATCACCCAGTCGAAGCGCTCGAAGTCGCGCGGCGTGAAGTGCCGCGCGCGTTGCGCCGAAAGGTCATAACCACGGCGCATTGCGTGCGCCTGGCTGCGCTCGTCGGGCGGTGCACCGGCATGCCAGCCTTCGAGCCCGGCCGAGGCCACTTCGATGCGGTCGGCCAGGCCGTGGGTGGTCGCCAAGTGGCGCAGCACACCTTCGGCCGTGGGGCTGCGGCAGATGTTGCCGGTGCAGACGAAGACGATGCGCAGCCGGGTCGTCATCAAGAGAGCCTCGGTGGCGTCGCCGGTTCGGTGGTTGGCCTGCGCGTCAGTACGTCAGCTCGAGGTAGACCAGCTCGTTGTTCGCTGCCGGCCAGGCGCGGCCGACGATGCGCTCGCCGTTGAACTCGCCGACCACCGCGCGGCCCGGCGCATCGCTCAGCTTGAGCTTCGAACTGGAGACACCGGGTGTTCCGGGCGGCACCCCCGGTGGGGCCTTGCCGTCGAGACCGATGTTGTCGCGCGGCAGGCCGAAGTAGCCGCGCGGGCGATCGAAGGTGATGATGGCCGCGGCGGTCTTGTCGGCATCGGCGATGCGTGCAGGGCGCAGGCCAACCACGTTCGACGAGCGCGGGAACGGCGAGCGATAGATGTGCGTGGTGGCGTATCCGGCGGCGGTGATCACGAACTCGTGGCGTGCCTCGGGGCTGGTGGTGAACGGCCCCCACTGGCCGTCGGCACCGACCGTCTTGCGGTAGAGCGCCGCGCCCACGCGTTCGCCGGTGTCGGCGTTCGTGGCGAAAACCTCGACCGTGGCGCCCACGAGCGGCAGGTTGTTGTTGTACGTGCCCTGCGTGTTGTTCAGCCCCAGCCCGCTGAGCTTGCCGTCGAGCACCACCGGCGCCCGCGGTGTGACCGCCATCGTGGCGGGTGCATGGCCTGTGATGAAGCGGTAGCCCTGCTCGAAGGCCTTGGCGCTGAACGAGGTTTCGCGGTGGTCGATGCCGGCGATCACCACGTTCTCGGCGCCCTTCAGTTCCGGCCCGGTCGCGGTGACGTTGGTGGCCGTGCCTTTCTGGCCGATCCAGACACCGTCGGCCTGCGCGAACTTGTCGTCGTTGTCGGAGCGCACCGTCAGCCACTTCACGCCGGGGGTCACTTCGTTGCCGCCATTGGCCGGCGCGGTGTTCAGCGCGGTGAGGAAGGGCCCGCTGCCGTTGAACTCGCTGTTCGGCAGAAAGCCCTGATGCGCCCACACGCCGTGGTTCGGCGTGCCACCGAGGATGGCGTGCGACACCTTGGCGGCACCGCCACCGTTGGCGATGTAGTTGCGGATCGCGTTGCCGCCGCGCGAGTTGCCCATCAGCACCACCTTCGTGGCGCCGGTGGCCTTGAGCACCTTGTCGACTTCGGCCGAGAGGTACTGCATGTGCTCTGCGGTCGAGGTGCGGCCGTCTTGCGGCTTGCCATCGTCTTCGCGCGAGAGCGGGTAGGGCAGGTCGATCGCGTGCAGGCGCTCACGCGGCCAGCCGTTCGATTCGAAGCGCCAGATCGTGGTCGTCCAGACGGCGGCGGCGTCGCCGTTTCCGTGCACGAAGACGATCGGCGGCTGCGAAGTATTCGATGTGGGGCCGGTGGCGCAGGCGGAGAGCAACGCGGCGGCGGCTGCACCGAGCAGGATCAGGCGACGTGAAAAAAGCGAGGTCATGGCGGCGGGTCTCCGGCCTGGGGGATGGATTTGATTTTCAAAGATCGCGCGCGGCCGGCAAGTGCGGCAAGCCCGGGGTGTTCAGCGTGGTCGCGGCGTGCACGGCGCGCAGCACGGCCACCGCCATCACGTCGGCCGCGAGTGCGCCGATCAGCGTGAGGTTGCCGGCCAGGCCGCTCGCGCCGGTGGCCAGCGCGAAGATCGTGTCGCCGTCGCCCATCGTGTGCACGGGGTTGATGCTGCGCGCGAAGCCGTCGTGCGCCATCTGCGCGAGCTTGTTGGCCTGCGCCTTGTTGAGCACCGCATCGGTCGCGACCACGCCGAGCGTGGTGGCGCCGCCGGGTTGCAGGTGGGCCGGCACCTCGCCACGCCGCAAGGCCTGCATCGTGCCGAGCAGGGCCGTACCGTCGGCGCTGCGGGCACCGGCGATCGTCTGGCCGGTGGCGGGGTCAATCACGTCGCCGATCGCGTTGACGGCAACGAGCGCCGCGACCGTCACGCCACCGACCGTGACCGACGCGCTGCCCAGGCCGCCGCGCATCGCGCGCCCGATGCCGAAGAGTTTGCCGACCGCCGCGCCGGTACCGGCACCGACGTTGCCTTGGGGCACGGGCTCGGTCGTGGCGGCGTCACAAGCGGCGTAGCCGGAATCGGCGTCGGGGCGGATCGTCGGATCGCCGACCCACAGGTCGAACAGGATCGCGGCCGGCACGATCGGTACTCTGGCCGGGCCGACCGGCACGCCGAAGCCGCGCTCGTCGAGCCAGCGCATCACGCCGCTGGCCGCGTCGAGGCCGAAGGCACTGCCGCCGGCGAGCATCAGCGCGTGAACCTTCTCGACCGCGTTC
>JANYFX010000731.1 GCA_025359585.1 Rhizobacter sp.
GCCGCGGCCAGCGCATCGGCCTCTTTGCCGGCACCGGCGTCGGCAAGTCGGTGCTGCTCGGCATGATGGCGCGCTACACGGCGGCCGACGTGATCGTGGTCGGCCTGATCGGCGAGCGCGGCCGCGAGGTGAAGGAATTCATCGAAGACATCCTGGGTGAGGCCGGCATGCGGCGCTCGGTCGTCGTCGCGGCACCTGCCGACTCGCCGCCGCTGGTGCGCATGCAGGGCGCGAGTTATGCGACCGTGATCGCCGAGCACTTTCGCGACCGCGGCATGAACGTGCTGCTGTTGATGGATTCGCTCACACGTTATGCGATGGCGCAGCGCGAGATCGCGCTCGCGATCGGCGAGCCGCCCGCCACCAAGGGTTACCCACCGAGCTGTTTTGCCAAGCTACCGCAGCTCGTCGAGCGCAGTGGCAACGGCGTGGCCGGGGGTGGCTCGATCACCGCGTTCTACACCGTGCTCTCCGAAGGAGACGACCAGCAAGACCCGATCGCCGACGCGGCGCGCGGCATTCTCGACGGCCACATCGTGCTCTCGCGCGACCTGGCCGAAGCCGGCCACTACCCGGCGATCGACATCGAAAAATCGGTCTCGCGCGTGATGGGCAACGTGGCCTCGACCGAACACGTGGAAGCAGCGCGGCGCTTTCGCCAGCTGCACGCGCGCCACAACAAGGCACGCGACCTGATCCAGCTCGGCGCCTACGCGCCCGGCCACGACCTTGATCTCGACACCGCCGTGCGCCTGCACTCGCCGATGACGGCACTGCTGCAACAGAACATGCACCAGCCCGCCGCGCTCGATGCGAGCCTGGCGCAACTGCACAGCGCCATCGGCGGCTGATCTCCCCTTTCCCCTGTCACGGAAAACCACGAACCATGACCTCCCTGCACCCGCTCACCACCCTGCTGGCCCAGACCGAACGCGAGCGCGACCTGGCGCTGGCCGACCACCTGCGCGCGCAGACCGCGCACAGCGCTGCCGTGGCGCAAGCCGAGCAGCTCTTGCTGTACCGGCGCGAGTACGAACAGCGCTGGCACAAACAGTTCGCGAGCGAAGGCAAGATCGAACTCGTGCGCTGTTACCAGGGCTTCATGGAGCGCCTGACCCAGGCGGTCGAACAACAGGCGCGCACCGCCGAACAAACGGCCGTGCAGGCCGATCGTGTCGGCACCGAACTGCGCGCGGTCGAGATGCGCTGCGCTTCGGTGCGCCGGCTGATCGAGCGCCGCGTGCGCGACCTGCGTGTCGATGCCGACCGGCGCGAGCAGAAACAGAGCGACGAACAATCGGCCCGCGCCGCCTGGGGCCGCTCCGGTGCCCACGGTGCACCGCACGCCAGCTGAACCGGGCAGCACCATGCAGGTCACCAACCAGGCTGCCGCACCCACGCCGGTGAGCGCAGCGAAGCTCCCCGACAACGCCAACCGCAACGGCCCGTTCGCGAGCCTGCTGCGGAAAAGCCAGACGCCCCAACACAAGCCGACCGAAGCGCCGCAGCGCGACGCCGAGCCGGCCGTCGCCGCAGCCCCATCCGAACCCGACACGGCCGCGGAGCCCGAAACGCAGGCAGCACCGAACGCGCCGGCACGGGCCCGCCCCAAGACCATCGACAAAACCGCCGCGCCACGCCCCGCCGAAGGGTCGGCAAAAACGCGCCCGCCCGGCGAAGCCACGAGCGAAGCACCGAAGAGTGATGCGACCGAGCGCAACGCCACGAAACGTGGCAGCGAGCCGGCGGCCCAGCCGGCTCTCGATCCGTGGATGGCTGCGCTGCAGCGCCCCGCCGATGCAACCGCCGGCGCGGCGGCCGCCGATCTGATCCCGGCCGACACCCCACCCGGCCAGAAGGCCGACGACAAGCTGACCGTGCAAGACAAGGCAGCCCACGACACGAAGGCGCGCTTCGAAGCCGCCGCCGACACGCGCGGCAGCGCGCTGCACCAGGCCAGCGTCGACGCCGTGTCGGTGCTGCAAGCCGGTCAGCACGCCGCTGCCGAGTCGCGCGGCCCGAAACCCGCAGCGGCCGACATCGCACCCGGCGCCGCCGCGCTCGGCGCGGCCGCCTTCAACCCCTTGCTCGGCGGCCCCCGCGAAAGCGCGCCGCCGCTGACGGTGAACCTGCCCACGCCGCTGGCTTCGCCCGAGTTCGCCCAGGCGCTCGGTGTGCAGATGAGCGTGCTCGCCACAGACGGCGTGCAGCGTGCCGAACTGCAACTGAACCCGGCCGAGATGGGGCCGGTGTCGGTGCAGATCGTGATCGACGGCACGAGCGCGCAGGTCGACTTCGGCGCCGACCTGGCCGCCACGCGCCATGCCATCGAAGCCGGCCTGCCCGAGCTGGCCGGTGCCTTGCGCGACGCCGGCTTCACGCTCACCGGTGGCGGGGTTTCGCAGCACTCGCGCGGCCGCGACGATTCACAACCGTCTCGCGGCGACGCCGGCGGCTCGCGCAACGGCGCGGGCGCCGCTGGCGCAGCGGTGGCTGCACCGCTGCTGCGCCGCACGGTCATGGCTGGCGGCGTCGATCTCTACGCCTGAGCGGGAGCAGCGGACTGGGCAGCAAAAGCACCGCTTATCTCGGCATCGCGCCGAAGGCTGCGTTTCCATAATTTCCTTCATGCCAGTGCCCGCGCGCAGCCCCTTGCCGCGCGAGCGCGCACCCTGCTGTTGAAGGAGAAACGATGTCTGCTGCCGCTGCCCCGACCACCGAAGCCGGCGCTGCCGTGCCCGCCAAGAAGGGCAAGAAGAAGCTGATCATCATGATCGCGGCGGCGCTGCTGGTGCTGCTCGCGGCCGGCGGCGGTGCGGCGGTCTACTTCAAGAAAAAGGCGGCGGCACACGCTGCCGAAGAAGCCGCCGACGAAGGCGCTGCCGCCGGCGAACACAAGTCCGTCAAACGCGACCCCAAACACCCGCCGACCTTTCTGCCACTCGACCCCTTCGTCGTGAACCTGGCCGACAAGGAGGCCGACCGTTATGCCCAGATCGGCATCACGCTGGAACTGCAGGACGCCAAGTTCGCCGACGAACTCAAGCTCTACATGCCGGCGATCCGCAACGGCATATTGATGATCCTGGCGCACAAGACCTCGGCCGAGCTGCTCGACCGCTCGGGCAAGGAAATGCTGGCCGCGCAAGTGCAGCTCGAAGCCGCCCGCACCATGGGCATCGAGGTGGCCGAACCCGAGCCGGTGACCGAAGCGAAACCCGCCGGCAGCCACGCCGCCAAGACCGAAGACGTGGCTGAAGACGACGACGACAAGAAAACGAAGAGGCCGAAGAAGCCCAAAAAGGCAGCGGGCGAGGCAAACCCGATCCTGCACGTGCACTTCTCGAACTTCATCATCCAATGAGTCAGCCAATCCTCTCGCAAGACGAAGTCGATGCGCTGCTGCACGGCATCACCGGCGACAGCCAGAGCCTGGAGGCCGAGCCGGTCGACAAGGGCTCGATCCGCGACTACGACCTGGCGAGCCAGGAACGCATCGTTCGCGGGCGCATGCCCACGATGGAGATCATCAACGAGCGCTTCGCCCGCAACATCCGGCTCGGTGTGTTCCACCTGATCCGCAAGAGCCCGGAAATCTCGATCGGCCCGACCAAGGTGCAGAAGTACAGCGCTTTCTTGCGCGAGATCGTGGTGCCGACCAACTTCAACATCGTCAGCGTGAAACCGCTGCGCGGCTCGGGCCTGATCGTGTGCGACCCGACGCTGGTGTTCGCGGTGATCGACGCCTTGTTCGGCGGCGCCGGCAAGTACCACACGCGCATCGAAGGGCGCGACTTCTCGGCCACCGAAGTGCGCGTGATCAGCCGCCTGATCGACGTGGTGACGGCCGAGTACAAAAAGGCCTGGTACGGCATCTACCCGCTCGAGCTGGCCTACCAGCGCTCGGAGATGCAGCCGCAGTTCGCCAACATCGCCACACCGAGCGAGATCGTCATCACGACCAGCTTCACGCTGGAGATCGGCGACACCAGCGGCGCGGTCCACTTCTGCATTCCGTATTCGACGCTGGAGCCGATCCGCGACATTCTTTACTCCACTGTGCAGGGCGATGCCGGCGAGCCCGACCGGCGCTGGATCAACCTGATGAAAGAACAGATCCAGTCGGCCGAGGTCGAGCTGATCGCCGAGCTGGCGCAGGCGCCGGCCACCATCGAACAACTGCTCGCGTTCAAGGCCGGCGACTTCATCGAACTCGATCTGCGCCAGTCCATCCAGGCCAAGGTGGCCGGCGTGCCGGTGCTGGACTGCCACTACGGCACCTCGAACGGCAAGTACGCCCTGAAGGTCGATCAACTGTTGAACAGCTCACAACCGGGCTGGATGGGAGAAACACATGAGCACTGAAAACACCGCTGCCGCTGCCGACGAAACCGACGCGATGGCGGCCGAATGGGCGGCGGCGCTGGCCGAGTCGAAACCCGAATCGGCCTCGGAGGTGCACACCGACCAGGTCTCGCCGGCCTCGTTCCAGAACTTCAGCCCGACCACCGGCAACACGGCGGGCAACGACATCAACATGATCCTGGACATCCCGGTGCAGCTCACCGTGGAGCTGGGGCGCACGCGGGTGCCGATCAAGCACATCCTGCAGCTCGCGCACGGCTCGGTCGTCGAGCTCGAAGCGATGGCCGGCGAGCCGATGGACGTGCTCGTCAACGGCTACCTGATCGCGCAGGGCGAGGTCGTGGTCGTGAACGACAAGTTCGGCATTCGGCTGACCGACATCGTCACGCCGAGCGAGCGCATGCGCCGGCTGAGCCGCGGGTGAATGCCGATGCCCGCGACCGGATGGTTGACTTCTCTGCTGTGGTTCCTCGCGATCATCGCGGTGATCCCGCTTGCGCTGTGGCTGCTCAAGCGCACGCCGATGGGCGGCGCCACGTCCAACGGCCTGATGCGGCACGTGGCGGTGCTGCCGCTGTCGGCGAGCCAGCGTGTGGTCACGGTCGAGGTCGGCCAAGGCGAAGCACGGCGCTGGCTGGTGCTGGGCGTCACGCCGGGCAGCATCACCACCTTGCACACGATGGAGCCACAGGCCGATGCGCCGGCGAGCAACACGCCGGCATTGCCCGGCTTCGCTCAGATGCTCGGCAAGTTGCGGCAAGACAAAGGGTGGGCCGGTGAACGCTGAGCGCTCGGTTCTTTTTGCCGTGCGGGCCCGGCGTCTCGCGCTCTGTGCGCTTGCGGTGTTTTCGGCCGTTCCTGCAGCGGCTTTAGCGCAATCGGCGGGCGGTGCGACCCTGCCGCTGATGGTCGGCCAGGGCGCCGGCGGCACCAGCTATTCGGTGCCGATCCAGACGCTGCTGTTCTTCACCGCACTCAGTTTCCTGCCGGCGGTGCTGCTGCTGATGACGGGCTTCACCCGCATCGTGATCGTGCTCGGCCTGCTGCGCCAGGCCATGGGCACGCAGGCCGCGCCGCCGAACCAGGTGGTGGTGGGCCTGAGCCTGTTCCTGACCTTCTTCGTGATGAGCCCGACCATCGACAAGGTCTACGCCGAGGCCTACCAGCCCTTTGCCGAAAACAAGATCGCCTTCGACGAAGCCCTGAAGCGCGGCGAGGTGCCGATGCGCGCCTTCATGCTCAAGCAGACCCGCCAGGCCGACGTGATGCTGTTCGCCAAGCTCGCCAAGGTCGACCCCGCCGTGAAGACCGCCGACGTGCCCTTCAAGGTGCTCGTTCCCGCCTTCGTCACGAGCGAGCTGAAGAGCGCGTTCCAGATCGGCTTTCTGATCTTCATTCCGTTCCTGATCATCGACATGATCGTGGCCAGCGTGTTGATGAGCCTGGGCATGATGATGTTGTCGCCCGTGCTGATCGCGTTGCCCTTCAAGCTGATGCTGTTCGTGCTGGCAGACGGCTGGAACCTCTTGCTGG
>JANYFX010000733.1 GCA_025359585.1 Rhizobacter sp.
CGATGACGACCCGCGACAGCGCTTCGTCCAGCGGCACGTAGGCATGGCCGTAGCGGCGCAGGCCTTTCTTGTCGCCGACGGCCTTGGCCATCGCCTGGCCGAAGGTGATGCCCACGTCTTCGACAGTGTGGTGGCCGTCGATGTGCAGGTCGCCCTTGGCTTCGATGTCGAGGTCGATCAGGCCGTGGCGGGCGATCTGGTCGAGCATGTGGTCGAAGAAGCCGATGCCGGTCGCGAACTTCGCGGCGCCGGTGCCGTCGAGGTTCAGCGCGACGCGGATCTGCGTTTCGTTGGTGTTGCGGACCACTTCCGCTTTGCGGTCGACCATCGTCATCACAGGCTCGCTTTCAGCGCGTCGATCATCAAGATGTTTTCTTCCGGCGTGCCGACCGTCAGCCGCACGCAGTTCGCCAGCAGCGGGTGCAGGCCGGCGATGTTCTTCACCAGCACACCGCGTGCCTTCATGCCTTCAAAGCAGCGCTTCGAATCGGGCACGCGCACGAGGATCATGTTGGCTTCGCTGGGGAAGGCCTTCACGTTGGGCACGGCCTGCAAGGCGGCTTGCAGGCGCGCGCGCTCCGAGCGCAATACGGCGGCCTGCTTCGCAAACTCGTCTGCATGATCGAGTGCGAACAAGGTCGCTTCCGCGTTGAGTGCGCTGATGTTGTAGGGCGGGCGCACCTTGTCGATCTCGTCGATCAGGGCCGCCGCGCCGACCATGTAGCCCAGGCGCACGCCGGCGAGGCCGAACTTGCTCAGCGTGCGCATCACGAGCACGTGTTCGTGTTGGGCGACGCGGTCCATCCAGGTGCTCGAAGAAAACGGCTGGTAAGCCTCGTCGAACACCACCAGCCCACCCTGCTCGCTCACTGCCGCAACGATTGCGGAGATCACGCCCGCATCGAACAAATTCGCGGTCGGGTTGTTCGGGTGCGCGATGTAGGTGATGGACGGGCGGTGCTGCGCGATCGCCGCGAGCATCGCGTCGCCATCGAGCTCGAAGTCGGCCGTGGTCGGCACGCCGACGAACTTCAGACCCTGCAACTTCGCCGACATCTCGTACATCACGAAGCCGGGCAGCGGCGCGAGGATGCTCGCACCCGGCACGTCGCAGGCCAAAGCCAGCAGCGAGATCAGCTCATCGGAGCCGTTGCCCAGCATCAGCTTGCAGCCGGCCGGCAGCTTCACGTACTTAGAGAGTGCCGCGATCACGTCGGCCACGCAGACGACCGGATACCGGTTGATCGCAACCCGACCGAGCCGCTCGCCGAGTTCCTTCTGCAAGGCTTCGCTCAAGCGGAACGGGTTCTCCATCGCGTCGAGCTTGACGAGACCCGTGCTGTCCTGGATCGCATAGGCGTGCATCGACTGGATGTCCTGGCGCACCAGCTTCTTCAGCCGTTCCTGCAGCGTGATCATCGTGCTTTCTCCATCCGCATCTCGGCCGCCCGCGCATGCGCCTGCAGCCCTTCGCCATACGCCAGCTCGGCCGCGATCGGCCCGAGCTTCTGCGCGCCCGCTTCACTCACTTCGATCAGGCTGCTGCGCTTCTGGAAGTCGTAAACGCCGAGCGGCGAAGAAAAGCGCGCGGTGCCCGCCGTCGGCAGCACGTGGTTCGGGCCGGCGCAGTAGTCGCCCAGGCTTTCGCTGGTGAACGCGCCAAGGAAGATCGCGCCAGCGTGGCGCAGCAGCGGCTCCCAGCGCTGCGGGTCGCGCGAGCTCACCTCGAGGTGCTCGGGCGCGATGCGGTTGCTGATCTCGCAAGCCTCTTGCATGCTGCGCGTGTGGATCAAGGCGCCGCGCCCATCGAGCGAAGCGCGAATCACCGCGGCGCGCGGCATGCTCGGCAGCAGGCGGTCGATCGCTTCTTTCACAGCCGCGATGTAGGCCGCGTCGGGGCACAGCAGGATGCTCTGCGCCATCTCGTCGTGTTCGGCCTGGCTGAACAGGTCCATCGCCACCCAGTCGGGCGGCGTCGTGCCGTCGGCCAGCACGAGAATCTCGCTCGGCCCGGCGATCATGTCGATGCCGACCTTGCCGAACACACGCCGCTTCGCGCTTGCCACGTAAGCGTTGCCTGGCCCGGTGATCTTGTCGACCGCCGGCACCGTGGCCGTGCCGTAGGCCAGCGCCGCCACCGCCTGGGCGCCGCCGATCGTGAACACGCGGTCGACACCGGCGATCGCCGCCGCCGCCAGCACCATCGCGTTGCGCTCACCCTTCGGCGTGGGCACGACCATGATGATCTCGCCGACACCGGCCACCTTGGCCGGCAGCGCATTCATCAACACGCTCGACGGGTACGCGGCCTTGCCACCCGGCACATAGATGCCCACGCGATCTAGCGGCGTGACCTTCTGGCCGAGCAGCGTGCCATCTTCGTCTTGATAGCTCCAAGAGCGGCCGCAAGCGTCGAGCTGGCGCTCGTGGTAGCTGCGCACACGCTGCGCAGCCGCTTCGAGCGCGTGGCGCTGCGCCGGGGTCACGGCCTGCAACGCAGCGTTCAATTCCTCGCGGCCGATCTCGAGCGAAGCGACCCGCTCGGCGGCCACACCGTCGAAGCGCTGCGTGTATTCGAGCACCGCCGTATCGCCACGCTTCTTCACGTCGGCGAGGATCGAAGCAACACGCTCTTCGATGGCGTCGTCGGTCTCCGCAGACCAGTGCAACACACGCTGGAATTCGGCCTCGAAACCGGCCGAGGTGGTGATCAGTTGGCGGACATTGACGCTCATGCCCGCGCTCCCACAGCCGCCTCGAACGCATCGATGATGCTGCGGATCGCTTCGCGTTTGAGTTTCAGCGCGGCCTGGTTGACGATCAGGCGCGACGAGATCTGCATGATCTCTTCCACTTCGACGAGGTGGTTCGCGCGCAGCGTGTTGCCACTCGACACCAGGTCGACGATCGCATCGGCCAGCCCTGTCAACGGTGCCAGCTCCATCGATCCATAGAGCTTGATCAGGTCGACGTGCACGCCCTTGTTGGCAAAGTGATCACGCGCGATCTGCGTGAACTTGGTCGCCACGCGGATGCGCGAACCCTGCTTGACGGCGCCCGCGTAGTCGAAGTCGGCGCGCACCGCGACGCTCATGCGGCACTTGGCGATCTGCAGGTCGAGCGGTTGGTACAGGCCTGTGCCGCCGTGTTCGAGCAGCGTGTCCTTGCCGACCACGCCGATGTCGGCACCGCCGTATTGCACGTAGGTCGGCACGTCGGATGCACGCACCAGCACCAGCCGCACGTCGGGCCGGCTCGTGCCGACGATCAGCTTGCGTGTCTTCTCCGGGTCTTCAGACACCTCGATGCCGGCCGCGCTCAGCAGCGGCACGATCTCGTCGAAGATGCGGCCCTTCGGCAAAGCGAAGGTGATCATTTCGAACGCTCGATGTCGGCGCCGATGCCGCGCAGTTTCGTTTCCATGCGGTCGTAGCCGCGGTCGAGGTGGTAGATGCGGTCGACCACCGTCTGCCCGTCGGCCACGAGGCCGGCAATCACAAGGCTCGCCGACGCGCGCAGGTCGGTCGCCATCACGGTCGCGCCGGAAAGTTTTTCAACGCCGTGGACGACCGCCGTGTGCCCGTCGATCTCGATCTTGGCACCCAGGCGCACCAGCTCGTTGACGTGCATGAAACGATTCTCGAAGATCGTCTCGGTCACGACCGCCGTGCCTTCGGCGATGCAGTTGAGCGCCATGAACTGCGCCTGCATGTCGGTCGGGAACGCCGGGTACTCGCGGGTGCGAAAACTCATCGGCCTGAGGCGCCCCGAAGCCTTCACGCGAATCCAGCCCTTGCCCGCTTCGATCACAACACCGGCCTCGCGCAGCTTCTCGATCGCGG